>JBGSRQ010000507.1:0-3423 GCA_041737515.1 Rhodobacterales bacterium
TCGGTCTTTTGCCCGTCCACCAGAATTGGCCCGCCCGGCGACACCGCCCCGGCCGCGGCGGCCACCATCCCCCGCGCCTCGGCCTTGGAACGGGGAAGGCACACCACCGCCGCCGACGCCGGGGAAACCGAGGTGGCGACCCGATAGCCGCGCGCGGCAAAGGCATCATGATCGGGCTTGAACCCGGTCACCACGATCACGCGATCCTGCGGCAAATCCGACAGATCATCCTCGGCGCGCGGACGCAGCACCAGAATATCGCCCGTGACAGGCAACGAAATCGTGCCCGAATTCAGGGCGAATGAAAGGCGGGTTGAACGCATGGGCGACCGACGGGGCGGCCTATTCCTTTTCCATCGTGCACTGCAGCGGGTGCTGATGGCGGCGGGCGAAATCCATCACCTGCGCCACCTTCGTTTCCGCCACCTCGAACGAGAACACGCCCACAACCGCCAGCCCCTTTTTATGCACGGTCAGCATGATTTCAAAGGCTTGCGCATGGTTCAGGCCAAAGAACCGCTCCAGCACATGCACCACGAATTCCATCGGCGTGTAATCATCGTTCAGTAAAAGCACCTTGTACAACGGCGGGCGCGCGGTTTTCGTCCGGGTCTTGGTCAGCAACGACGGGTCATCGCCGGGGCCACCGTCGCGAGGGTCAGACATGTCAAAGGGACGAAAAGTCACGGGCGATGCTCCGGTGCGGTGCAGATTCGGCTTGTTGGATGTGACAGGAATATAGCGGATTTTCGCCTTGGGAAAAGGGGGACAGGGCCCTTGCCCCCGGAAACAGTGCAGCGGACTGTGGATATGTGATGGAATCAGAGGTTCGGATGCCCGAATACGACCCCGCCCGCCTTGATCTGATCGGCTTTGATGCCGACGATACGCTGTGGCAGAACGAAGCGTTCTTTCGCCTGACGCAAGATCGTTTCACCATCCTTCTGGCCGATCACGCACCCAGCGACCATCTGCACGACCGCCTTCTGGCGGCCGAACGCCGCAACCTTGGTCACTATGGGTATGGCATCAAGGGGTTTGTCCTGTCGATGGTCGAAACGGCGATCGAGGTGACCGAAGGCCGGGTTCCGGCCGCGATCATCGCCGAGATCATGGCCGCCGGCCGAGAGATGCTGGAACACCCGATCGAGCTTTTGCCCGGCGCACGGGAAACCGTAACGGCCTTGGCGGCGGATCACCGCGTCGTGCTGATCACCAAGGGCGACCTGCTGGATCAGGAGCGCAAACTGGCGCAGTCGGGTCTCGGCGATCTGTTCCACGGGGTCGAGATCGTGTCCGAAAAAACGCCGCAAAGGTATGCCCGCATCTTTGCGCGGCACGGGGCGCACCCCGAAATGGCGATGATGGTGGGCAATTCGGTGAAATCGGATGTTCTGCCTGTGCTAGCCGTTGGCGGCTGGGGAGTTCATGTGCCACATGGCCTGAGCTGGGCGCTGGAAATGGCCGATGTGCCACAGGGCCATGCGCGGTTTCACACCTTGGAATCTTTGGCCGATTTGCCGCATCTTGTGGGCGGGCTTAAAACGGGCACATGATCTGGTGTTAGCCGGGTAAACGAAGCGTCCCTCACGCATCACCTGAGCAAAACCTGCAAAGTGTTTGAAATTGAGGGGTTTTCCGATTTGGCCAGCTATGCTAGCGTTTCCCGGAGCAGTATAAGCCCCTAAAAATCGGGGCACATCGAGGCAGGTATAAGGGGCAAGCGACGTGGCATCGCTTCTGGGGCAGTTTGTCCGCAAATTCATATTGATCGCATCTGTTTTGCTGGTTGCGGCTTGCGCAACCGGGCCGACAGGGGCCGCACCCTTTGCCGCCATCGTTATTGATGCGCGCACAGGTCAGGTGCTTTACGAAAAGAACGCCGATGCGCGGCTTCATCCGGCCTCGCTGACCAAGATGCTGACACTTTACATCGTGTTCGACGCGATCGAGCGGGGCGAGATTTCACTCGACTCCATGGTGACGATTTCCAAGAACGCGGCGTCCGAACCGCCCTCGCGCCTGGGTCTGCGGGCCGGGCAGAAGGTCGCCCTGCGCAACCTGATCCGCGCCGCTGCCGTCAAATCCGCCAATGATGCCGCCACCGCCATCGGTGAGGCGCTTGAAGGCAGCGAAGCTGCCTTTGCCGCACGGATGAACCGGACCGCCAAAGCACTTGGGATGACAAGTTCCACCTTCAAAAGCGCCAACGGCCTGACCCGCGAAGGCCACCTTTCGACCGCCCGCGACATGACCACGATGGGGCGGCGTCTGTTCTACGATTTCCCGCAATACTACAACATCTTCTCGCGCCGCTCTACCGATGCGGGTTTGGCCGACGTGAACAACACCAACCGCCGGTTCCTTGATGCCTACAAGGGCGCTGACGGTATCAAGACGGGCTACACCGTTGCGGCAGGATTCAACCTGACCGCATCAGCAGAACGCGGCGGCGTCCGCCTGATTGCCACGGTGTTCGGCGGCACGTCGACGGCGCAGCGCAATGCCAAGGTTGCCGAACTTCTGGATCTTGGCTTTTCCAAAGCACCGCGCAACGCCCCGACCCGTGTGACCCCTGCGCCAAACATCGCACCGGAGGCGATCGAGGACGCGCCGCTGGTCGCGGAAAACGGTGTTGACGGCAATCAGGGCGCGGGCAAGACCATCCGCCTGAACACTGTTGTTGCGGCGTCACTTCGCCCGAAAACCCGGCCCGCCGGATCAAGTGATGCTGATGCGGCGGCCGATGCGGTCTTTGCGATGCAGGACGATATCGCCGGTGCCCTTGCCGAAGCGACCGGGGCAGAGGTCGAGGTTGCAACCGAACTTGCCGCCGAAGACACGCCTCTCAACGAACCCACATCGGTGATCGAAGTGCCGGTTGTCGTGGCAGCAGCCGCAGCCCCCGCAGCACCCGAACAGGTGGCAGTCGCCGAAGAATCCCTGCCCTTCGCCTTCATCTCGACCGAGGACGAGGCAAACATCGTGGCCCTGTCCGGCAGCACCGCCGTCTCGCCGCCACCAAAACCGGCGGCGATCATCCACACTTCAACCAGCGATCTTGCCGAAGCGGATGTGAGACCGACCGACCCCGAAGTGGTTGTCCGCATCTCGACCTCTGGCGGGCGGCAATGGGGCATCAACATCGGGCGCTACAACAGCCACGGGGTTGCGGAGCGCGCATTGATGAAAACCATGCTGACCGAAAGCAGCACGCTGGGCGAGGGCTTGCGCAAGATCGTGCAGAAAAGCGGCGGGTTTGATGCGAATTTCATGGGGCTGACGCAGGATCAGGCCGACCTTGCCTGCCGCCGCCTGCAAGCGCGCGGAACGCAATGCTTCGCCATCGGGCCGTAACGCGCTCAGGCCAGGGCTGGCGGCCTGGCTTGCCGGACCGCCCATTGCACGAACACCTTGACCGCC
>JBGSRQ010000019.1:0-2808 GCA_041737515.1 Rhodobacterales bacterium
GTCGATCCCCTGGGATTGCACCGCCAGCACATCGCCGAACCGCACGATCGCACGCACCCTCTCGAACCCCCGGCCCGCGCGCGCTGCTGCATCGCGGTCTTCCCAGCGGAAGCGGTTGATCAGTATCGCGAATTCCCGCCGTCTTGCACGATAAGTCATGTCTGCCATGGTAAACACGGCATCCTGCACAAGCGCCGACATGATGCCCAGATCGTCACCGTCAAGGGCGGCAATATACAGCGGCTTCTCAGCGCCGTCCTCAAATGTCGCGTCGCGGCCGTTTGTGTCGCCTGCCCCGGTCATCCGGCTTTCACCCGTTCGATGCGCGCGCCGCAAGCGCTCAGCTTGTCCTCGACATGCTCATAGCCGCGGTCCAGATGATATACCCGGCTGACCACGGTCTCGCCCTCGGCCGCCAGACCCGCCAGAATAAGCGACACCGAAGCGCGCAGATCCGTCGCCATCACGGGCGCGCCGCGCAAGCGGTCCACCCCCGTCACCGTCGCCGTGCCGCCATGCACATCAATCCGCGCGCCCATACGGATGAGTTCGGGCGCGTGCATGAAGCGGTTCTCGAAGATCTTCTCTTCCAGCACCGAAACCCCGTCGGCGGTGCACAGCAAAGCCATCATCTGCGCCTGAAGGTCGGTCGGAAAGCCCGGAAACGGCTCTGTCACCACATCCACCGCTCGCGCCCGCCCGTTCTTGCGCGCAACCTTCAGTCCGCGTTCAGTCTGGGTCACCGACACCCCTGCCGCATCCAGCCGCTCGCAGAATTTCGAAACCAGATCAATGCGGCCGCCCAACAATTCCACCTCGCCGCCGCAGATCGCGGGGGCCAGCATATAGGTGCCAAGTTCGATCCGGTCGGTCACGACAGGATGCGTGGCCCCGCCCAGACGGTCGACGCCCTGAATTGTGATGGTCGACGTCCCCTCGCCGTCGATCTGCGCGCCCATCCGGCGCAGGCATTGCGCAAGGTCGACGATTTCCGGCTCGCGCGCGGCGTTGCGGATTTCGGTCGTGCCCTTGGCCAGCGTGGCGGCCAGCAGCGCGTTTTCCGTGGCCCCGACCGATACGAACGGAAACTCCACCACAGCCCCTTTCAGACGCCCGCCCATCGCCTTGGCATGCACATAGCCATCGCGCAGTTCAAGCTCTGCCCCCATCGACTCAAACGCCTTGAGGTGCAGATCGACCGGCCGCGCACCAATCGCACAGCCCCCCGGCAAGGATACGACCGCATGCCCGTCGCGCGCCAGCATCGGTCCCAGCACAAGGATCGAGGCGCGCATCTTGCGCACAATGTCATAATCGGCCGTGTGATTGCCGATCCGGTAGGATGACATGGCCAGCACCTTGCCGCCCTGCAGGGACGCCACCTCTGCCCCAAGCGACGACAAAAGCTGCGTCATCGTCGCGATGTCCGAAAGCCGTGGCGCATTTGTCAGAGTAAGCGGCTCTTCGGTCAGCAGCGTGGCGGGCATCAGCGTCAGGCACGCATTCTTTGCCCCCGCAATCGGAATTTCCCCGTTCAGCGCGCCGCCACCCGTCACCACAATCGAATCCATCTGCCCCTCAGTCCTTGTTTGTGTCGGCAGGCGTATCGCCCACCGAAGTGTCCTTGCGCGCGGCCGCCTGTGCCTTGCGCCGCGCCATGTTCGCCTTGAGCGCCGCTTTGCGCCGTGCGTTCTTGTCAGGCTTTGGCGTGTTGGCACGGGCAAGCGGCACGTCTGGGTCCGCACCCGTCCCACCTGCGCCGTTGCCCCGTGTTTCATTCATGCGACCTCCTTACCGCACCGGGTCAAAAGGGTCCAGATTGCGCTTGCGCGATGGGTCGATTGCGTCTAATCACCCGCCACGTCACGCGGCCCAACGGCCCCGATGACCCCGGCGCTGTGGTAGCTCAGTGGTAGAGCACACCCTTGGTAAGGGTGAGGTCGAGAGTTCAATCCTCTCTCACAGCACCATATCTTCCTGTTTGAAGTCAGATAGATACATGATATCAGAGGTTTGACGCCTCCACAGTGGTGGACAAAGGCTGTGGACAACGGTGCCTCGAATGCCAAAACCTGCACTGCGCGGAGCCGTCTGCTGGTTCGACCAGCGCATTCGGTGACCTGCAGGGGCTGAAGTGGCTTCACGTCAAGCAGCGGACCTGCTGTTGCAACGACGTGTCATTGCCATGGACGAGACCAGCAGGCTGCAACTGCTGGAAGCCGTGCGCCGCGCCTGCATTCAGTTTGCCGAAGCTCAAGAGCGCCGTGGGCGTGGTGACTATTCGCCCAGCGCCAAGCCGAGCCGGTTTCCCGAATTCACGAAAGGGGAAAGGCGCGGCGGCACTCATCTTACAAAGCCTGTATGTGCCGGCGGGTGCACCCAGATCTATCGCCTGCGATGGCCCGTTTGCCGTGAAAGCATTCCAGTCCGCGAAATCATCACAGAGGTCGCATTGACGCCGGGAAGCCATGCGTCACCCTCAATTCCGGCATTCAGTCGGGAACATTCCGATTTCCGCCCGGCCGGGTGCGCCGTCAACGCCCGGTGATCCAGTTGCCAAGTGCTGCCAGACGTGATGGTGGCCCACCCCCGGCTTCGGCCCGGTCAGCGGCGCGCAGCAGCGCATACATCCCCGTCACGCCAGCCCAGCGCAGCGGTTCCCGTTCCCATTTCCGCACGCGCCGGTTGACCCAGGGCAGAGCTGTCAGCGCGGTCGTGCGCCCCGTTGCCAGATCGGCAAGCGTCCGCCCCGCAAGGTTCGAGGTTGACACGCCAACCCCCACATACCCCCCCCCCCCGCCGAAGCCC
>JBGSRQ010000015.1:0-3104 GCA_041737515.1 Rhodobacterales bacterium
CTCCGGGTGATCAGAAGCGTGTGGCCACGCCGGCGCAGGCCCTGGCCGACGGGGTCAATCACATCGTGGTCGGCCGGCCGGTCTGGCAATCGGATGATCCGCGCGCGGCTGCACTGCTGATCAAAAGCGAACTGGGACGGCAAGGCTGATCAATCACGGGCTGACAGGCGTAAGCCTGCCTTGCATCAATCGGGGAATGAAACCCGACGGAATGGAAAAGGCGGTGAAAACACCCCCGTTGTCGACATCTGCCGTTGCATTCCCGATGCTGCTTGCTGCGGCAGCCGTTGCGAAGCCTGTCCCGATCGCGCCGAATGACAGCTTTGTCGGGCGCGCCTTTGGCGGGGGGGCGGAAAAACGGTTGATTTTGTGGTTTTCGCAGGGTTGAGCAAGGTGGATGGCAAGGGTGCGGTCTGCGGATTGGTCAGGCACGAACCAACGAACGGATCTGTCGCGCGCGGCGAGCCGCAGATTGCGCGCCAACTGAAATATCTGTTGAACGGCAAGAAGATCCCGGTTCAGACCGCAAGATTTGTCCGCTTCCGCAGCAAGGCCGAAGCTAAAAGCACGCGCGAAGCGGGATGTTCGGTGTCTCGCGTGGCGTGGGATGCGTCATTCGACAAGGCGAAGCTGCAGATCAAGGGCGACCGTATACGCTTTGCCGACCACTGCATGCGCCGCAGGGTGGACGCGAGGAAGTGGCCCTGACGGACCACTTCCTTTTCTTGATCCGCACATTACTGCGCGGGTGCCGCAGGTGCGGGTGTCACATCAGGTGACGGCGTCACATCAGGAGCCGGATTGGCATCCGGTGCGGGCGTGACGTCTGGTGCGGGTGCCGGATCGGTCTGATCCGGAACCGATGTGCCCGTTGCAGCCGGTGCTGTGGCGTCCGGTGCTGTTGTGGCGGGCGCGGTTTGGGTTTCAGCGGGCTGGTTCGGGACAACCGCAGTGGGGGTGCGGCCCATCATTGACCATGCAACAAGCGCCAAAACGACGATCACCGCAAGGGCAGCAAACAGCATGCCTCCGCCACGGGCGGGACGGGCGGGCGGAACGGTGCCGGGGCCACGGTTCACGGCGCGGGGGTCGGAATTATAGTCGGCCATTGGACATCTCCCTTTTTTGTTGAGATCCATGGCGATGCAACGCGTGATGGAAGTGGCGGTTCCCGCATCGGGCCAGGGATGCGCCAATTCCCGCGCACTCCCGGCTAGAGCCCGCCGGTCAGGCCCTTTTTGCACTCTTTTGGCCCGGCCTGCGACGCGCTGTATGCTGTCACACCGCAGGTCTGGCAGGTAAATTCGCGCAAACCGGTGCCGCCCGATGCGGCGGCTTTCCATTTGCATTTCTTTGGCTTGGTGATCCGGCTCCAGACCGGATCAAGCGTGCGGTTAAGTTCGGCCGACGCCTTGCCCCGCCCCCAGTTCGCCCAGACGAACCAGCCGATGATCAGAATTCCCGCCAGAACCAAAGGCATCGCAGGCTCCTAGTTGTCGTTGATGTCGGTGTCCCACAGCTTGACCTGCCCCTTGTGCAAAGGGAAAAGCAAGCGCAGCACCGCCCATCCGGCCAGCGATGCAATCGCAAAGATCAGCAGAACCGCGGGCAAGCTGAAGGCGATCATGGCACTGCCCAGCCCCAGAAACGCACCCGTAACCACCGCGCCGATGGCAAAGCCAAGGAAAACATATCCCGGCACCACGACTTCAAGCGCGCCCAGCGCGAAACCGGCCGCGACCCAGACCCACCACGTTGCCCACATCACAAGCGTCCTTTCAGCATCTTGAACGCGTCGCCAAAGGCATCAAGCGCCTGCGCCGGCACGATGATTGTCTGCTTGCCCGCACCTTGCCCCACCGCCGTCAGCGCCTCTACCTGTTTCAGGGCGACCTGATACTGTGCGGCCTCGATCCCGTTTTCCTTGATGGCAACGGCAATCACGTTGGTCGCATAAGCCTCGGCATCAGCCAGAACGCGGCGGGCCTTGGCCTCTTGTTCGGCGGCGTAAAGCTCGGCATCGGCGTTCAGTTCGACCGACCGCTTCTTGCCCTCGGCCTCTGTCACCTGTGCGCGCCGCGCCCGTTCGGCGTTCAACTGCTGCAACATCGCGGCACGGGTTGCCTCGTCCAGATTGACATCCAGAAGTTCGGCCCGCGTCACCTCGATGCCCCAGTCATCGACCATCGCGCGAACCTGCTCGCGGATCTGCGCGGTAAGGCCGGTGCGGTTGGATTGCACCTGATCCAGTTCCATCTTGCCGATCTCGCTGCGCACGATGCCGGCCACCGTCGTGGCAATGGCGGCATCCACGTCACGAATCCGGTAAACTGTCTTTTCGGGTTCGGTGATGCGGTAAAAGACGCTGGTTTCCACCTTGACCAGCACGTTATCGGTGGTGATGGCATCCTGCTGTGCGGTGGGAAGCTGACGTTCCAGAATACTGATCTTGTGCGCGATGCGGTCCAGAAACGGCACCACAAAGTTGATGCCCGGCCCCAGAACCGACCGCAAGCGACCAAAGCGTTCAACGACGTGCTTTTCGCTTTGCGGCACAATCCGCACGCCCAGAAAGATGCACAGGATGATGAAGGCGGCGATGGCAAGGAAAACCGCGTTGCCGCCCAGAAATTCGCTAAGGTTCATGAAATGCGTCCCGATCCTGAATAGCCCCGCATCACGGTGCGGATTGGCAGGAATATGCGCATTCGCACCCCCCGGCGCAAGGATAGGGTGGCGGCGCTATCGCAGGCTTGCCAAAAGGGCCAGAGACGGCTCACCCGTCACCGCCTGTCCCCGGCTTTGCTGGTAGGCGCTGATTGCGGCCCTGGTGTTGTTGCCGATCACGCCGTCGGTGCCTTGGGTGTCAAACCCGCGCGCGGTCAGAAGGCGCTGCATCTCTTGCCGGTCAGCCTTTGACATGCCCTGTGCGTCGGGGGGAAAGCTGCTGCGGATCGGCCCGCCACCCGCCAGCCGGTCCGACAGATGCCCGACGCCAATCACATAGCTTTCGGCATTGTTGTAGCGAGTGATGACGGTAAAATTCTGAAAGATCATGAAGGCCGGTCCGCCCGCCCCCTGCGGGATTATGATCGACGCAGGCC
>JBGSRQ010000170.1:0-2169 GCA_041737515.1 Rhodobacterales bacterium
GGCCCTGATCCTGATCGGCGGTCAGGGTAAAGCCCAGCTTGCCCACATAAAACGCAATCCCGGCATCATAGTCGGGCACGACAAGCGCAAGCGCCGAAATCCGCGTGCCGTGCAGAGGCTGCACGCTCACTCGCGCTGCAACCGGGCTTCGGGCAGGCTGATGCGGGCGACCTGTTCGGCAATCGGGTCGACCGACAGGGGGTGCAGTTCGGCCCGGTGATCGGCGGGGTCGCCCAGATCGTGCCACCGCCCGCCCTTGTAAATCTCGACCGCGGAAAACCCGGACTTGTAGCCCATCTTGCGGCTGCCCGGCACCCAATAGCCAAGGTAGACGTAAGGCAGGTTCGCCTCACGCGCGATCTCGATGTGATCAAGGATCACATAGGTGCCAAGGCTGTTGGCCGAAAGATCGGGGTCGTAGAACGAGTAGACCATGCTGAGGCCATCATCGAACACATCGGTAAGGCAGACGGCGGCCAGATGCTTTGCGCGGCTGCCCGGTGCGTTCGGTATCGCATATTCCACGACGCGACTGCGGATCGGGGTTTCCTCGATCATCGCCGCGAATTCGAAGATATCCATGTCGGCCATGCCGCCGGTCGCGTGGCGGTCATCCAGATAACGGCGAAACAGCGCATACTGATCTTCGGTGGCCCAAGGGGAATTGGCCACGCGACTCAACTCTTGATTGCGCTTCAGGATGCGCTTCTGGGTGCGTGACGGGGTGAAATCGGCCACCCGGATGCGGGCCGACAGGCAGGCAGAACATTCCGCACACGAGGGCCGGTAGAGAACGTTCTGAGACCGTCGAAACCCTTGTTTTGAAAGCGTGTCGTTCAGGGTTTGTGCATGTTCGCCCTGCAGGGCCGTGAACAGCTTGCGCTCCATCCGCCCGTCCAGATACGGACAGGGCTGCGGGGCCGTCACATAGAACTGAGGGGCGATGGGAAGGGTGTGGCGCATGACCGGCTGCAATTGTGAACAGACGTCAGCCTAGCAAGACATCTGCCGCGCGCCAAGGGGGCAGGTGAAATGCGTCAGCGCGGGTCAGCGGCACGGTTGATGGCAACCGTGCCCAGCACCATGTCCACCAGACTTTGCCCGCTGGGCCGCGTCAGCATCAGCCCGGCCGAGATGATCTGCGGCAGCAGAAAGCCAAGGCATGCAGTATACAGCAACGTGTGCAGAAATGCGGTCATCGCATCGAATTTCTCGCCGCGATGGGTCAGAAAGGTGATCGACATGATACGCATCCCCAGCGTGGCCGACCCATTCGACAGGGTGGCGACCCGGTAGACGAAAGACACAGCCAGATACATGAGCGGCCAGATCAGCAGCGCCAGAAACGCCGTGAAGGGCACGATCAGGATGCACAGAAGGGTAATCAGAACCGTGTCGATCACCCAGGCCAGCGCGCGTTTCATGGGCACGTCGGCATAGAATTCTGCATGGCGGTCGGGGTCGGGAAGGGCGTTGCTGAACATGACATCCATATGGGGTTGCGGGGGCAGAATGAAAAGGGGCAGATCCGAAAACCGGACCTGCCCCTTGCGGATCAATAGCCGCCGGTCGGGCTGTCGGCCTCGGGCGTGTCGGCGGGACGGTTGGCGGCAGCACGCGCGCGGTCGTCCATGAAGGTGTCAAACTCCGATTTGTCCTTGGCCTCGCGCAGGCGCTGCAGGAAGGCCGAAAACGCCTCTTGTTCTTCTTCCAGACGACGCAAGGTGTCGGATTTGTAGGCATCGAACGCCGAGTTGCCGCTGGTGGAAAAGGCAACCTTCGCGTGGCGGCGCATCGAGTCGCGGCGATGGCCGCAGCCGGATCGTGAAAACATGCGTTTGCTCCATATCATGTAGCCAAGAAGGAAAAGGCCAAGCGGCCAGACAAAGACGAATCCCAGCACCATGGCGGCGATCCACGCGCCCCGGCCCCGGTCATCAAGCCAGCGCTCGACACGGCGAAGGGTGGAAAAGACGCCGCCGGACGGGGCGGACAGTGGCGGGGCCAGTGAAGGCTGGTACATCGGGCGCTCCTTTGCGCTTGTGGTTTCGGTTCATGTGAATTCGTTTCACATGACCAAGATCGGTATTTGCCCACGCTGCGTCAAGGGGCCATGTAAATCATTTTTACATTTTTGCGCGGGTCGGCCACTTGCCGCAGGCGCGGGTC
>JBGSRQ010000177.1:0-15323 GCA_041737515.1 Rhodobacterales bacterium
GCGGCAGCGGCCATCACCGTGTCACGCCCGGGCACAGGTGCGGCGCTTCCGTCGCGGGCCGAACTGGCGGCAATTCTGATGGAGCCGTGACAGCGGCTGTCAACTACGGCCATGCGCCAGCCAGCCCAGCAGGTTCTTCCAAAGCGATCCATATCCGTGCCATGCGCAAAAGGCGGGCGACAGCCAGTGCGGCCCGATGTCGGATGTCCAGGCCGCCGTCCGCCCCTTGCCGAACCCACCCAGAACCAGCAGCGGATGGCCACCCTGATCTTGCGGAATCCGCGCCAGCACCTGCGCGCCGGGGCGGACTTCGACCTCGTTCACCCCCAGAACGAAGGGCCATTCACCGTCCAGTCCCGCCAGCACCGGGTGATCGGGTTGCAGGACCTCGGCCACACTGCCTTCGGGGATTTCCACCCGGTCATCCCAAGCGTGGCAGGTGACGGGCAGCACATCCTCGACCGGCGTCTTGCGCCAGCGCGCCTTGCCGTCGATGCCCTGAAAGCTGAAATACCCGCCGACCATCAAAAGCCCGCCGCCGCGCTCGACCCAGGCCTTGATCAGGCGCAACCGGTTTGGCACGGTCTGCGACCGGAGCCAGACGGCGGGCGGCAGCAAGAACGAATTGGCCCCGATGTCGGACAGGATGATCACGTCATAGGCATCCAGCCCTTCCATCTCGAACGGGAAGTTCTCGACCGCGTCATGGGCGGTCATGTAGGTCAGCGCGAACTCCGATCCCTTCAGCGCTGCCACCAACGGCTCGGCACCCAGATGGAAGGTCACGCTGCCGAACTGGTCAAACCCCTTGTAGTGAGTGGCCGAAGACACCCAGCTTTCGCCCACCAGTAACACGTTGGTCGTCATGAAGATTTCCTTCCTCGCAACTCAGACGGCAGAATCGAAGACGCGCCGCGGATTGGTGGTCAACAGCCTGTCGCGGGACGCATCATCCATCCCGTGCCGCGCCAGACGGGGCAGAAAGTGGCGCATCACGAAGGCATAGCCGTTTCCGCCATAGTGCGTCAGCATCATCTTGATGAACACGTCCTGTGACAGCAAGATCCGGTCCAGATGCCCCGCATCGGCCAGCCGCAGGATCGCGCGCGCCACATCGTCATCGCCGGGGCATTGAACCTGCTGATCGGCATAGAAGTAATCCATCCCGATCATGTCGAATTCGAGGAACGCGCCGCGTTCGGCGATGGTGCGCTGATACTCCCAGTCATCGAAGGACGGGTTCATGTGGCACAGAACGGTATGGGCAAGATCGGCTCCCTCTGCCTCCACCACGTCCAGGACGCGGTGGCCAAGGCGGAACCAGCCCGGCAGATGCACCATCAGCGGCAACCCGGTGCGGACCTGCGCGCGCGCCGCCCCGCGCAGGGATTTTTCCTCGTCCGCGGTAAAGTCGGACGACACGCCGATTTCGCCGATCAATCCGATCCTTGCGTCAGTGCCGTCGGTGCCAGCCAAAGCCTCGGTCACGATCTGATCGGCAATATCATCGACCGAAAGCTGCGCCACATCATCCGGCATGGACGAGGCGAGGTAGTAGCCCGCCCCCATCACGATATTCAGCCCTGTTTCGGCCGCGATCCGTCGCAGTTTCACCGGGTCACGCCCGATGCCACGGCAGGTCGGGTCCACCACGGTGCGCCCGCCCGCCTTGGCAAAGGCCCCGATTTCCTCAACGCAAAGGTCCAACTCGTCCAGCGCGATGTTGTGCTTGTTCACGAAGGGGTCCTGGCGCAATTCGGACAGGATTTCGATGCGCACCGGCCCTTCCGCCAGAGACTGCCGGGCAGGGTCTTTCGGCGCGTTCCACCAGCAGGAACAATCGTTTTGCAGGTGTTCGTGCATCAACGTGACGCCAAGATCCGCGCTTTTGATCGGGCCATTGACCGTCATCACCAGACCAGACCCGACATGCGCAATGGATCGTTCAGCCGTCATTTCGGTTTCCTTCCAAGGCGCAAGCCGCCGCTGAACAGTTTGGTATTCATCCAGATCGCAAGCAGGATGATCGTGCCCGTCACGATCTGGGTGAAAAAGGGCGAGATATGAACAAGGATCAGCCCGTTGCCGATAACCGCAATGGTCATCGTGCCCAGAACCGTGCCGGTCATGCTTGCCTTGCCGCCCATCAGGGATGTGCCCCCCAGAACGACGGCCGCAATCACCTGCAATTCAAACCCCACCGCCGCGTTCGAAGACCCGGACCCCAGCCGCGCGGCGATCAAGAGGCCCGCAATCGCGCAGGCAACACCCGACACGATGTAGACCGATGTGACTGTCCACAATGCGGGCATGCCGACGCGCCGCGCCGCCTCCATGTTCGACCCCACCGCCACGACCTGTCGCCCATAGCGCGTGCGCGCCATGACGACAAACCCAAGGGCCGCCACCAGGATCGAGATCAGCGCAGGCACCGGAAAGCCTGCAAGCGTTCCGCGCCCCAGCCAGAAAAAGCCGGGCACATCCGTGATCGGTATCGAATAACCTTCGGTCAGATACAGCGCATAGCCGCGCAGGATCGACAGCCCGGCAAGGGTGACGATAAAGGCCGGGATCCCCTGATAGGCGATGAACCAGCCCTGAATCGCCCCGATCACCCCGCCCAGCACCATCATCAGAACAAGAACGGTGATCCAGCCCATTCCCGACGCCAGTGCAATCGCGGCGACGGCATTGATCAGCGCCACGGTAGATCCCACGGAAAGGTCGATGCCCGCCGTGGTGATCACCAGCGTCATCGCAACGGCCACGATCAGCACGGGGGCCGCCTGCCGGACGATGTTGAGCAGATTCCCGGTGGTCAGGAAGGTGGAGGTCAGCAGGCCGAACAGCACCATGCAGGCCACAAAGAACACCGCAATCGACAGCACCTGCGCGTTTTCGGCAACAAGATCAGCCAGCACAGACCCCTTGGCGCGCTCGGAATAGGCCGCCATCAGTGCGCCCCCTTGCCAACGATCAGATCAACCAGTTCCTGCAGGTTCGTCTCGCCGATCCGGCGTTCGGCCACCTTGGTGCCTTCATACATCACGGCAATCCGGTCGCAGACGCGAAACAGATCCTGCAGGCGGTGCGTGATCAGCACCACGCCCACCCCCTTGGCCTTGACGCGGTTGATCAGGGCCAGCACCGCCTCGACCTCGGCCACGGCCAGCGCCGAGGTCGGCTCGTCCATGATCAGCACGCGCGGCTGAAAGCTGGCTGCACGCGCGATGGCGATGGCTTGCCTTTGGCCACCCGACAGCTTTTCAACCTTGGCAGTCAGGCGCGGAATCCGGATCTCCAGCGCATCCAGCATCTGCCGCCCCTCGGACAGCATGCGTTTCTGGTCCAGAAACGGGCCGCGCGTGAGTTCGCGCCCCAGAAAGAGGTTGCCCACCACATCGACATGGTCGCACAGGCTGAGGTCCTGAAACACCATCTCTATGGCCCGCGCGCGGGCATCGGACGGGCCGGAAAACCGGACAGGCTCGCCGTCGACACGGATCGTTCCGGCATCCGGAATGTAGGTGCCCGACATCACCTTGGACAGGGTGGATTTTCCGGCCGCGTTATCACCGATCAGGCCCAGACATTCGCCCGGCATCACATCCAGATCAACGCCCCGCAGGGCCTGATGCGATCCGAAGGTCAGCGTGATGCCCCGCAGCGATACCAGCGGCACACCGCCCCGCGTGTGCGGGAGAGGGCTGCCCCCTCCCGCTGCGGGCGCTTCGGCATGAAGCGCCGTTTCAGTCATTTGAACATGGACCGGAAGTCGTCGACATTCGCCTTGGTCACGATGGTGACAGGAACCGCGATGTTCCGTTCCACCGTGCCGCCGTCGGTGATGGTCTTGAGCGCGTCAACCGCAGCGCCGCCCATGCCTGCGGGGTCTTGCTGGATCACCGCCTCGACATAGCCTGCGTCGATTCCCGCCACAGCCGATGCGGTCAGATCCCAGCCAAAGACCTTGACATCAGCCTGCCGCCCCTGACTTTCAACCGCCGCCACGGCCCCCAGCAGGGCCGGTTCGCCGGTGGCATAGATCGCGGTCATGTCCGGGTTCGCCGTCATCAGGTTTTCAGCCGCAGCCAATGCGGTATCCTGAACGTTCTGGCCATCGACGGTGCCAGCCATGGTAATGCCTTCAACCCCCGTCAGAACACCCTCGAACCCATCCTTGCGCAGGTTCTGGATAAAGGAGTTCAGCGCACCCACGACGCCGATCTTTGCGCCGCCAGCCGCCTTTGCATAGTCGACAAAATAGGCGCCAAGGTCGGCACCCGCCTTGCCGTTGTCCACCCCGATCACCGCCGACTGCTTGCCGTCTTCGGGCAGGATCGCGTCAATGGCGACAACCGGAATACCTGCGGCCACAGCCTGATCGACCGCCGGCATGATGCCGTTCACATCAATGGCCACAATCGCGATGCCGTCCACGCCTTCCTGAATATACGTCTCGATGGCGCTGTTCTGGGCGGCCGGATCGTTGTTGGCGTTGAAGATCACAAGGTCCACCCCGGCGGCATCGGCTGCCTTTTGCGCGCCTTCGTTCATCTGGTTGAAGAACAGTGCCTGCTGGTTGATCTGGACAAGGGCGAATTTCTTCTTGTCCTGCGCCATGCCCGGCACCGCCGCCAAAAGAACGGCCGAGCCAAGAACAAGGCCAAGGCCGCGCCGCGAAAGGGTTGTCAGTGTTGTCGTGTTCATCTTGTTTCCCATCTGTTGGAAGTTGCGATTCAAGACCGGATCAGCGGTGCAACGGAATTCCGGGTGATCAGGGTGACAGGAAGTATCTCCTCTGACGGGAGATTTGCCGGGTTGGTCCAGTCGGTATCCACAAGCAGGGCAAGGGCACGCACGCCCAATGCCCTGACCGGCTGGCGCACCGCTATCACGGCGGGTGCGAAAAGGTGCAGCGGGCCGGCATCGTCGAACCCGACAAGCGAAAGATCATTCGGCACGCGGATGCCTTCGGCATTCAGAACCTCCAGCACGCCGATCGTGATTTCATCGGAAGTTGCGAAAACCGCGGTCGCACCCAGGTTTTCGGCCAGCATGCGCTTTGCCGCCAGCCGACCGAACTCGGCCAGATATTCGCCCTCATACCGTGCAATCCGAACATCCGGGCCCCAGACCTCGACCATCGCGCGCCGGAACCCGGCGAAACGACGCTTGCCGCTTAGCATGGTATCGCCCCCGCCGATGAACAGCACCCGGCGATGTCCGGCTTCGGCCAGATGCCGCCCCGCCAGATAGCCGCCCTGATCATTGTCGCAAAACAGCTTGGGAACCGACGTTCCTTCCACATCCTCATCCAGAACAACCACCTGACCACTGGCATTGATGGCCGTGGCAAGGGTTCCGTCATCGGGATGGTTCGTCACGAAGATCAGACCGTCAACCTGATTGCGCCGGACCGCTTCAAGGTAGGTGAGTTCGCGCTCCCGCCGGTTCAGGGTTGCATGCAGGGTCAATCCCAGCCCGCGCCGATCCGCTTCGGCTTCGACCGCCGCGACCAGAGTCGCAAAGAACGGTGTGGCGACATCGGGGATCACCAGACCAATCGTATCCGACCGCCCGCGGCTTAACCTGCGCGCATGGGGGTTGGGCAGGTAATTCAGTGCTAGGATTGCCGCCTCGACCGCCGTCCGAGTCCGCTCGGGCAGATCAAGAGATCCGTTCAGAAAACGTGAGACCGTTGTCACGGACACGCCTGCCGTTTGTGCCACATCCTTCAGGCTTGACACTTGCATGGGCCAATTCCAACGTGTGAATCGGTTTACTAAACCGCTTTACAAGACCAGCACACAGGAAGTCCGCGAGTCAATTATATTTGACAGAGTCGTGCGGGCAGGGTGCAAAGACCCCGGTCAAGATCACCGGCCCCACGGTGCATTGCACATCCGCGCGCCGCACGCGGTGGTGCAGCGACGCAGGCGGCAGGGGTTGCGAAAATCAAATGAAGCCGCGAAAACCGGAAAGACTGAAGCTTTGGGCCTTGCCCAATTGCAGAACCGGTTCAGCCGCGCTTTCCCCGCGCCTTGGTGACCCTGTTTCCACGCGGCCCGGTCTGAACGGGCGAGTTGACCCGGTTTTCCTCAACCAGTTTGCGCCACCGATCAAGGCGCGCCGGGTCAAGGGTTCCAGCCGCAACCGCAGCCAGAACCGCGCAGCCCGGTTCGTGATCATGCGTGCAATCGGCAAAGCGACAGTCTGGCGCAAGGTCGACAATCTCGGCGAAAAGGACGTCCAGCCCCGTTGCAACCTCGCCGACCTGCAGTGTCCTCATTCCGGGCGTGTCGATCACCCAGCCGCCACCCTGAATGGCATGCAACGAGCGCGACGTGGTCGTATGCCGCCCCTTGGCGTCGCCCTCGCGAATGCTGCCCGTCGGCTGCATCTGATCGGCCGTTTTGGCCGACAACGTGTTGAGCAAGGTCGATTTTCCAACCCCGGATGACCCGATCAGGGCGACGGTCTGGCCAAGACCGCACCATTGCGCCAGAGGCAGCGCCGCTTCTGGCGCCTTTGCATTCAGGGCAACAACATCCAGACCGCGCTGAAGTGCCGCCGCCTGCTGGTGGTATGCCGTGCTGTCGGCGGCCTGGTCGATCTTTGTCAGCACGATCACCGGATTCGTGCCGGCCTCATTCGCAAGCGCAAGATAGCGTTCCAGCCGCGCAGGGTTGAAGTCGTTGTTACAGGACGTGACGATGAAAAGCGTATCGACATTCGCCGCGATCAATTGCAGCCCCCGGCCACCTTCGGTGCGTCGCTGCAGAAGGGTTTTTCGATCCAGCCGCCGGACCAGCATGTTGGTGTCAGGTTCGACGAGCGCCCAATCCCCGACTGCAAAATCCGTGGTTTGAAAAGATGCAGGCAGGTTCAGACGCACCGGGCCGGTCTCGGTTTCGCCCGTCAGTCTGGACCGGTGCACAGTCGCTATGCGCGTCGGGCAAAGATGCGCCTCGTCAGGCCCGACCTGATCGCCAAAATACGCCGACCAGCCAAGGGCGTTCAGGGATAGCTGTGTGGGGTCGGATGAAGGGATCACGACCCCTTGCATGGCCGCACCGCTGATGCGTTTCAACCCTTTTCGTGACGGACGCCATTTTTGGTGATCTCCGGACAGGCCGCGCGTGCCGGTTTTGCCGGGAATCGCCGACCCACCAAGCGGGCGCATGCCTGTCTTGTCGGGCCTTGAAGCAGGGTTTGGCACGATCCGAAAAGCCTGCGCGGTGCCGGCCGTGATCTGGTTTTCCGTCACCCCGCGACCATCTGCGCGAGGCGGAGGTGTCATGCCAGACAGCAGACAACATGCCATCACACCACAGTGGCTTGTCCATCAGGGGAAAACGATTGGCTGGGGCGCCAGGATTCGAACCTGGGAATGGCGGTACCAAAAACCGCTGCCTTACCACTTGGCGACGCCCCAACCGTGCCGGGGTGTTTAGCGAAGGCCCTGCAAGCCCGCAAGGGGCATTTCGACCCCGGTTCCGCAAACCTTCACTGCAACGTGGTAATCATCACCATGTCTTGAAACAATGTCGCGCCAAAGCCGTGCTACGCTTCAAAAAAGCACAGAGGAGACGTTGGATGACCGATTTGCGCAGCGCTTTCACGGGCCTTTTCATTGCTGCGATGGGCGCCGGGGCAGGGGTCTTGCCTGCAAGCGCGGCTCAGGATGGCGAAAAGATCACGGTGACCGGCGAATTCATTGATACCTGGTGCTACTTTTCGGGCGTCATGGGGTCGCAGGATGCCGTTGTCGGCTCTGCCCATCATACCTGCGCCATGTGGTGCTCGGCGGGGGGTATTCCGGTGGGCATCCTGACCGAGGATGGCACGGTCTACATGGTTCTGAAGCTGGGCGAGGACACAACGTCGAACGGCAGCGATACTCTTTTGTCAATGGCGTCAGATACCGTGACGGCGGATGGCACGTTTTATGCGCGCGACGGGATAAATTACATCGTCATCTCCGGAATTGCGCGGAATGACGGGATCACCCGCCTGAACCACGAAGATCTGGGCGTCGTGCCGGATTTCGCCATTGAAAACCCGAACAAATAGGACCGCATAATGGTCAGATTCCTTGCCGCTCTTGCGCTGATGTCGTTGCCCGCCGCCGCACAGGATTTCGCGGCGCAATCCGAGGCGCAATCGTGGAACCTGTACGCCGAGCAACCCGCCCGGTTCGAGGCAACGGTGGTCGATATCCTGTGCGAGATGACCGGCGAATGTGCCCCCGATTGCGGCGGCGGGGCGCATCAACTGGCGCTGTTGCGCAAGGCCGACGGGGTGCTTGTGTTGCCTCTCAAGAACGGCCAGCCAGTGTTTTCAGGGTCCGCGAATGATCTGCAACCCTTTTGCGGCAAAGAGGTAGAGGTCGACGGCCTGCTGCTGGTCGATGCCGACGCCGGTCTGAAGAATGTCTATCAGTTGCAGAAAATCCGGCTCGTGGGCGACGCGGACTGGACCAAGGCAAACCGGTGGACCAAGGATTGGGCGGCGAAGAACCCGACTGCCGCAGGCGATGGCCCATGGTTCCGCCGTGATCCCCGGATCAACGCGATGATCGCCGAGAACGGCTATCTTGGCCTTGGGCTGGATGTCGATGCAGCCTTCATCAAAGAGTTGTTCCCGTGATCCGCCCGGCTCTTGCGGCAATGATTCTGGCCGGGGCCGTGCATGCACAAACGCCGGAACCGCAGGGGTTGCCACTGCCGGTGAACCTTGGCGGTGCATTTGCGCTGATCGACCAGCACGGCCAGCCCCGCACGGAAGTTGATCCAGCCGGACGGATGCAATTGTTGTTCTTTGGCTATGCGAACTGTCAGGAAATCTGCTCGACCGCTCTGCCGCAAATGGCTGCTGTCGCCGCAGGGCTGCAGGAGCGGGGTGTGGGTTTGACCCCGGTGATGATCACCATCGACCCCGTGCAGGACACGCCGCAGGCAATGGCGCCCGCACTGGCACAACTGGGGCCGACATTTGTTGGCCTGACGGGCGAGGCGGCAGCGCTGCAGGAGGCCTATGCTGCATTTTCCGAAAGCCACGAGAAATTGTTCGAGGACCCCTATGGCCGCGCCGTCTATGCGCATGGTGGATTTTTCTATCTACTTGATCCAAAAGGTAAATTTCTGACCGTGATTCCGCCGATCCTGTCGGATGCGCGGGTGCAGGACATCATCGCCGCCTATGCTGTGAAAAGCTGAATTGTGATCTTCCGCGACCCGCGTTAAGCGGGCGTGATGGAGCGGTTTGACGTCATCATCCTTGGGGCAGGGGCCGCAGGTCTGTTCTGCGGGGCCGAGGCTGCGCGGCGCGGGCGCAGGGTGCTGGTGCTGGATCACGCGCAGTCCCCGGCCGAGAAAATCCGGATTTCCGGCGGCGGGCGGTGCAATTTCACCAATCTGGGCATAGCGCCCGAAAAATTCCTGTCGCAAAATCCGCGCTTTGCGCTTTCGGCCCTGAAACGCTTTACGCAATGGGATTTCATTGCGCGCGTCGATGCGGCGGGAATAGCTTGGCATGAAAAGACGCTTGGGCAGTTGTTCTGCGATGGGTCGGCCATGCAGATCGTGACGATGCTGACCGGTGATCTGCGCAATGCGGGTGGTGTGCTGCGGCTGGGCATTGAGCCGGGCGAAGTTGCGCGCACCGGTGACGGCTTTCGGGTCGATACTTCGCAAGGGCCGCTGCAGGCTGCGTCGCTCGTCATAGCTACAGGCGGCAAGTCGATCCCCAGGATGGGTGCCAGTTCGTATGGCTACCGGGTGGCTGAAAGTTTCGGTCTGCGATTGGTGGAAACCCGCCCGGCGCTGGTGCCCCTGACCTTTGCCGAACAGGATCTGGCGGCGATGAAGGATCTTGCCGGTGTGGCGACGCAGGGCCGTGTAAGCGCCAATGGCACCGGCTTTGACGAGGCCGTTCTGTTTACCCATCGCGGGCTTTCGGGGCCCGCGGTGCTGCAGGCAAGTTCCTATTGGCGCGAGGGTGATGTGCTGCGGGTTGATCTGGCCTTGGGTCAGGACATCGGCACGCGATTGCGGGCACTGCGCGGGCAGGCTGGCCGGATCGCGGTGAGCACCGCACTTGCGCAAGTGCTGCCCGAACGTCTGGCGCGGCATGTCGAGGCCTTGGCGCAGGTTTCAGGCAATCTGGCCGATCAGACCAACGCCGTCTTCGACCGGATTGCAGGTCTGGTGCATGATCTGGCACTGCGGCCCGTGGGCACCGAAGGCTATCGCACGGCCGAGGTCACCCTGGGCGGGGTAAGCACAGATGATCTTGATGCCCGCACAATGCAGGTGCGTGCCGTGCCGGGCTTGTTCTTCATTGGCGAGGTTGTCGATGTGACCGGGTGGCTTGGGGGCTATAATTTCCAATGGGCGTGGTCATCGGGTTGGGCAGCGGGGCAAGCGGTTTGAGCGGATCGGAATATCCTATAATCAGTATTATGTAATATATATATCTATCCAAACCCTTGAAACCAAAGATATGCGCGCCTGTGCTGGACGCCACCCCCCGTTCTGCGATATCACGCCACGACCCTGACGGAGGCTGAGATGACCTTTTCCCGCGCCCTGAAGATCGCGCCCTCGATCCTGTCGGCGGATTTCGCGAATTTCGGTGCCGAATGCCGCGCGATCGAGGCTCAGGGTGCCGACTGGGTGCATGTTGATGTGATGGACGGCCATTTCGTGCCCAACATCACCTTTGGGCCCGCGACCTGTGCCGCGATCCGCCCGCATATCAAAGGTGTCATGGATGTGCATCTGATGATCGCCCCCGCGGAGTCCTATCTTGCGGCCTTTGCCGAGGCTGGTGCGGATGTGATCTCGGTGCATATCGAGGCTGGGCCGCACATTCACAGATCGTTGCAAGCCATTAGGAACGCTGGGAAAAAGGCGGGTCTGGCGATCAATCCGGGCACCGGAATCGAGGCGGTTCCATATCTGCTGGATACGATTGACCTGATCAACGTGATGACCGTGAATCCGGGGTTTGGCGGGCAGAAACTTATTGAATCCCAGATAGATAAGGTGCGTTCTTTGCGTAAGATGATCGGTGCGCGTGACATCCACATCGAGATTGACGGCGGTGTGACGATTGAAACCGCTGCGCTTTTGGTGGCTGCCGGGGCCGATGTGCTGGTGGCGGGGTCTGCGGTGTTCAAGGGCGGATCGGTTTTGAACCCTGCGCCTTACGGCGAAAACATCCGCACGCTTCGGGCGGCGGCAGAAACGTGAAACCCGCGCTGATCTTTGATGCGGTGATGGCCGCATTGCCCTGACCAAGCTTTGTGCCGACGTGATCGGCGCATTGAAATGCTGGCCACCGCCGGTTTCCGCCTTGGCCTTTGCACCAGAAGTGCTGCGCCAGCTCGATCCCGCACGATACGTCCCGGTCGTCATCGGCGCTGAAACACCGCAACGGCGCGGTGGACCGTGACACCGCACTTGCGGCGGGCATGCCGTTTGCACTGTTCACCCGAGGCTACCCAAAGGCCCGCTTCACGCAACTGCGGGCGGGTTTCGTCCTTTCCGTCCATGCGCAACTTGCAGCCGAGATGGGCCTGCATTTCGCGCCCACCAAGCCCAAACTTTAGGCACCGACGGCGCGGCTCTGCACCACCGTGCCCTGCGCGGCGCGATATCTCGACAAGATGCTGGAATATTTGCTAAGACAACCGCAGGGATGAGAGCGTCTGGCGCTGCCTGTTGCGGTGGCGCGGACAAGTGACAAGGCGGCTGGACAGTGACAGAGCTGATGCGGCGATTCGCGCGAATTGCCGAAGCCACAACTGTTGATGAAGTTTTTGATGTGGCGTTAAGCCATTTCAGAGAGGTCGGTTTTGCGCGCGTCAATTACGGATACACCCGCTATCGTCATGCCAATTCGGTGGGTGATCTGGACGATCTTCTGTTTCTCAGCTCCAACCCGCCCGATTATGCAAAGCTGTATTTCACTGACGGCTTTTACGCCAAAACCCCGATGTATCGCTGGGTTACGCAAAACGACGGCCATTGCACCTGGCGCTGGGTGGCTGAGGCCTATGCGGCGGGCACCCTGCCGTTCTCGGAAGCCGAAGCCGTGACAAAGAACATCGCGATGGGCGTGATTGCGGGCCTTTCGATCAGTTTTGCGCAAACCTCGGTCCGGGCCAAGGGCGCGATGGGGCTGATCGCCGATCCGGGGCTTGACCATGATGATGTCGACCGGATCATGGCTGAAAGCGGTGAGGAATTGCTGGCTGTGGCCAACATGATGCACCTGAAGATCACGCAATTGCCGATGGTGTCGCGCCGCCGATCACTGACCGACCGTCAGCGAGAGGCGCTGGAATGGGTCGCCGACGGCAAGACGACGCAGGATATCGCCACGATCATGGGGGTTTCCACCGCGATGGTCGAAAAGCACCTGCGTCTGGCACGCGAGGCGCTGGATGTCGATACAACGGCACAAGCGGTGGCCAAGGGCACGCTGCTGAACACCATTTTCCAGCGCAAGCCGGAGCCTGCCGGGGTTTTGACCGACAGGTAAGGAATCCCCGACTTACGTTACGTCAGGGATGCGGCCATCCTGAACATGTTCCGTGAGTGGTGGCTTCGGCCAAGGAACACGCGGACAGGATGGTTGCATTTTCAGCTGCCTGTCCGCACCCACCCTTCACCGAAGGGTGGTCGTGACGAACGGCGCTGGGGGAAATTGTCTGCCCCCATCCGGTCGGTTAATTAGTGCCGTGTCCTCATCCCCATGAAGCGGCAAAATGAGAAACGGTGCAGTCCTGGGGGCTGCACCGTTTTTGCCGTATCGACGGGAACCGCGCGGTCCGGGGGCATGCCACGACCCGCGCGGATCAAGGTTCAACCAGCCAGGGTCTTTGCGACCTCGGCGGCGAAATCCTCTTTTTCCTTCTCGATGCCTTCGCCAACCGACATGCGCACAAAGCCGGTAACCGTAACGCCCGCATCTTTCGCGGCCTGCGCCACGGTGATCTCGGGGTTCATCACGAACATCTGACCCATCAGCGTGTTCTCGGCCAGGAACTTCTTCATCCGGCCCGGGATGATGTTGTTCTGGATCACGGCATCGGGCTTCGGCTTGGCCGAGGCTGCGTTTTCTTCCAGCGCCTTGGCGGTTTGCACGGCCAGTTCGCGTTCGACCACAACCGGGTCAAGTTCGGCTTCCGACAGGGCCAGCGGGTTGGTGGCGGCAATGTGCATGGCAATCTGCTTGGCGATGCCCGCGTCAGCGCCCGTAACGGCCACCAGAACACCGATCTTGCCCATGCCCTCGGCCGCAGCGTTATGGACATAAGACGCAACGGTGTCGCCCTTGATCATCGCCATCCGGCGCAGCGACAGCTTTTCGCCGATAACGGCAATCGCGGATGTCACGGTGTCGGCCACCGATTTGCCATCCATGTCAGCGGCCTCAAGACCCGCAAGGTCGGACACTTTCATCGCTGCGGCGGTGATGCCGGCCACCAGCTTCTGGAAATCGGCGTTCTTGGCAACGAAGTCGGTTTCCGAGTTGATCTCGACCGCAACGGCGTGCCCGCCCGAAACGGCAACCCCGACCAGACCTTCAGCAGCCACGCGGTCCGCCTTCTTGGCGGCCTTGGCCAGACCCTTGGTGCGCAGCCAGTCAACGGCGGCTTCCATGTCGCCATCGGTCTCAACCAATGCCTTTTTCGCATCCATCATCCCTGCGCCGGTGGATTCGCGCAGTTCCTTCACCATCTGAGCGGTGATTGCCATGTCGGCTCTCCTCAGTTTGAAATTCATGTCCCGGTGGAGGTAACCCCACCGGGTAACGGTTCAGCGACAGCCCGCACGCGGGCGTGTCTCAGGCCCCGGCGGCGACTTCTTCCACAGGCGCATCTTCCAGCGCACCAAGGTCAACGCCCGCCGCACCCATCTGGGCCGACATGCCGTCCAGCGCTGCACGGGCAACCAGATCGCAATAAAGGGCGATGGCACGCGCCGCGTCGTCATTGCCGGGGATCACATAATCCACGCCTTTGGGCGAGCAGTTGGTGTCCACAATGCCGATCACCGGGATGCCCAGCTTTTGCGCCTCAAGAATCGCCAGATCCTCTTTGCCCACGTCGATGATAAAGATCAGATCCGGCGTGCCGCCCATTTCGCGGATACCGCCCAGCGACGCTTGCAGCTTGCCCTGCTCACGTTCAAGATTCAGACGCTCTTTCTTGGTCAGGCCTTCGGCGCCCTGCCCCATCAGCTCGTCAATCTGCTTGAGACGCTGGATCGACTTCGACACGGTCTGCCAGTTGGTCAGCGTGCCGCCCAGCCAACGGTGGTTCATGTAGAATTGCGCGCAACGCTCTGCAGCTTCGGCGATCGGCTTTTGCGCCTGACGCTTGGTGCCGACAAACAAGATGCGACCGTTCTTGGCCACAGTGTCGCGCACGACTTTCAATGCCTGATCCAGCAAGGGCACTGTCTGCGTCAGGTCAAGAATGTGAATGCCATTGCGGTCGCCGTAGATGTATTCGCCCATCTTCGGGTTCCAGCGTGCGGTCTGGTGGCCATAGTGAACGCCAGCTTCAAGCAGTTGGCGCATGGAAAACTCTGGAAGAGCCATGTCGTCTATCCTTTCCGGTTTCAATCCTCGGCACCGCTGTCTCATCCCGGACATCCGGGACAACCGGCGGACCCTCGGGGATGTCTGTCCCGAAAAGCCCAAGCGATACCTGTGAAGTGGCGTGCGTCTATCCGGGGTTTTGCCGCTTTGCAAGGCCCGTGGCGCGGCGCGGCAGCAAAGACAGACCCCTTTTATGCCTTCGGCGAGGATATCTACATCAAAATGAAAGCCCAAGGATCGCCCCGCGACTTCATTTTTGCAAAAATACTCGCCCGCGGCAGGCGTCTGCCCCCCCACTTGCGCGACGGTCGGGGTTAAGGGAAAAGACCGGATGAGCAAATCACCCGACATTCTGTGCATTGGTTCGGTCCTGTGGGATATCATCGGCCGCGCGCCCGCGTCGATGCGGCTTGGGTCAGACGTGCCGGGGCGGATTTCGCGCTTGCCGGGCGGGGTGGCGATGAACATCGCGATGACGCTGCGCCGCTTTGGCATGACCCCTGCGCTGCTGACTGCGATTGGCCGCGATGCCGAGGGCGAGGAGCTGATCGCCGCCTGTGACCGGATGGGCCTTGTGACCGCCCATATCTACCGGTCCGACGATCTGCCGACCGACCGCTACATGGCAATCGAAGGCGCGAACGGGCTGATTGCGGCCATTGCCGACGCCCATTCATTGGAAGCGGCGGGCAGCAAGATCCTTC
>JBGSRQ010000221.1:0-6214 GCA_041737515.1 Rhodobacterales bacterium
ACCCGCCCGCCTTCCTGATCGACAAACACCGGCGCATCGCGGCCCACCGCCGCGCGCAGATCGGCCGTCAGGCGGCGCAACTGGTCGGGCGTGTCGATGTTGCGGGAAAACAGGATGAACCCGAACGGGTCAGCACTGCGAAAGAACGCAGCCTCTTGTCGGTCAAGCGTCAGTCCGGTGCAGCCGAAGATGGCCGCACCCGTTCCGGTGGCCGTGGTCATCTGATGGCGACCGGGATGCAGGTCGCATTTTCTGCCGTAAGCGCGGAACAGAAGCGGCGCGCATCATCCTCGCCAGCAAATCCTTCGGCGCGCAGACGGTAGAAGGTGCCGCCGCCATTCTGCGCCACCTCGACCACGCGGCCCTTGCCCGCCAGAAGTTCGCCGAATTGCTGGTCCATCTTGTCCCATGCCAGACGCGCGGCGTCCTCATCCTTGAAAACCCCGAGCTGCACCAGACGCGTGCCCTTGGCAAGCGAGGCAAGATCGACCTCTTTCACAACCGATGCCGGCACGCCAATGCCGTTTGACAGGCCGCCACGCGCCGAAACGTCTTGCGGGCGGGCAAGCGGGCGCAGCGATTTCGGGATGCCCCGGTCGGTGATCGCAGGCGGCACATCGGCGGCCAGATCGGTTTCGGCGGGCGGTTCGGCATCCGCCGACAAGGCCGCCGCCAATGCCGCAATCACGGCGGGATCACTTGTGCCCGCCTCATCGGCGAGGGCTGTCAGATCCAGCGAAACGGTGTCATCGGGCACATCCATAACCAGCGACGCCGTTTCCACCGCCTCGGGTGTGCCCGTCACAGAAGCCACAGCCTCCCGCTTGGCAAAGCCCCGGGTCAACGGCATCAGATGCTGCACCAGTTTGGGTTCGGGTGCTTCTTTCGGAGCCTCGGCCGTCAAGCCCGGCGCGTCATCTTCGGCAATTTCGACCCAGCGCGGGGCCAGCACCATGCGCTCGGCGGTTGGCGCGGCAATGCCTTCGGCGGCGACGGAATTGACCGACAGTCCCTGATGCGCCGCCACATCGCCACCCGGATTTTCAGGGGCCACCCGCATGGACCCTGCCTGCGCCTGCACGACAGGAACCCCCATCACATTGCGCACGGCCACCTTGTAGCCCCAGACGCCAAGCCCCGCGATCATCGCCGCCGACATCAGCGCACCAACAACCGTTACGGCCCGCGAAGCACGGGTCGGCCCGGCGGGCACCTCTTCGTAAGGCGCATAATATTCGCCTTCGAGTTCATCGAATTCCTGGTCCGCCATGCTCTGCCTCACACTGCGGGCGAACCCGCTGTCTTGCCTGTTCACACCGGACGGGACGCCTTGATCAGCGCATTTCCTCAGCCGGAGTGACGCCAAGAATAGCAAGGCCCGCGCAAATCACAACGCCACAGGCACGGGCAAGGGCAATTTTCGCCTGAGTTGTGGCTGGATTGTCCTGAATGAAGCGCAAACCGGGTTCATCATTGCCCCGGTTCCACAACCCGTGCAGGTCAGACGCGAGTTCGTAAAGATAGAATGCCACCCGGTGCGGCTCATTTCCGCGCGCGGCAATTTCAACCAGACGTGGCCATTCGGCGATCTTGCGGGCCAGTTCCAGTTCGGCCGGGTGCGTCAGGCCCGACAGGTCAGCGGCGGCAAGCGTCGCATCGTCCACTGCGATGCCCGCATCTACAGCCTTGCGCAGAACCGAGTTGATCCGGGCGTTCGCGTATTGAACGTAGAACACCGGATTGTCCTTGGATTGCTCCAGCACCTTGTCGAAGTCGAAATCGAGGGTGACATCGTTCTTGCGGGTCAGCATGACAAAACGGGTCACATCCGCGCCCACCAGATCAACCACATCGCGCAGCGTGACGAACGTGCCCGCGCGTTTGGACATCTTGAAGGGCTCGCCGTTCTTCCACAGCTTGACCAGTTGCACCAGCTTGATGTCCAGCGGCACGCGCCCCTGCGACAAAGCCGATACCGCCGCCTTCATTCGCTTGACATAGCCGCCGTGATCGGCGCCGAAAATGTCGATCAACTGATCAAAGCCGCGCTGCACCTTGTCATAGTGGTAAGCAATGTCGGGCGCGAAATAGGTCCATGAACCATCCGATTTCATCACCGGGCGGTCCACATCATCGCCATGTGCCGTGGACCGGAACAGGGTCTGAACCCGAGGCTCCCAATCCTCCAGCGTCTTGCCCTTTGGCGGCTCCAGCGTGCCTTCATAGATCAGGTCCATGCCGCGCAAGGTGGCAATCGCTTCCTCGATCTTTCCGGTGCCATACATCGCCTTTTCCGACGAATAGACATCCATCTGCACGCCCAACGCTGCCAGATCATCGCGGATCATCTGCATCATCATCGCGCTGGCGAAATCGCGCACATCTGTCAGCCAGTATTGCTCGCCCTTGTCCAGCAGGGTGTCGCCGTATTTTTCCTTCAGCGCCTCGCCCACCGGAACCAGATAGTCGCCGGGGTAAAGACCCTCACGGATTTCAGGCTCCAGCCCGTGCGCCTCGCGGTAGCGTTCGTACGCGCTGCGTGCCAGCACATCGACCTGCGCGCCGCCGTCGTTGATGTAATATTCCCGCGCCACATCATAGCCCGCAAAGGCCAGCAAGCGGGCCAACGCATCCCCAACCACAGCGCCCCGCACATGGCCCACATGCATCGGGCCGGTGGGGTTGGCCGACACAAACTCGACGTTGACCTTCTGGCCGGTGCCAATATCCGCGCGGCCATAAACAGACCCCTGCCCCAGCACTGCCTTGACCAGCCCCTGCCAGACCACAGGCTTCAGCCGCAGATTCAAGAACCCCGGCCCCGCCACCTCGACTGAGGCAACACGCGCGTCCGCACCCAGTCGGGCAGCCAATGCCTCGGCAATCGCACGCGGCGATTGGCCCGCCGGTTTTGCCAGCACCATCGCGGCATTGGTCGCCATATCGCCATGCGCCGCATCGCGCGGGGGTTCCACCGTGACAGCCGTCAGATCAAGGCCCGCTGGCAATGCGCCCGCCTCGGCCATCTGGCCGATCGCCTCGATGACAAGGTTGCGCAGTTCGGTGAAGAGGTTCATGGGATGGTCCTTTCAATCGCCAAGGCAATGCCAGAGGCGATTGAAAGGGTCAATGGCGCGTGCTACCGGGCGGCCGCGCGCCAATCATCAAGGGCGGCATTGTTGCCCGCATCATCCGCAGCGGGCGCGGTCGCCTTGACCGGTGCCACGACGGGTTCGCGATTGCGGAAATAATACGCCTCGCGGGCGCCGAAATAAAAGCTGACGACCGCGCCCAACAGCCACCACAGCGGTTCGGGCACAAGGTTCAGGCCTACCATCCGTTCGCCAAAGCTGGCCGGATCAACCATCGCATAGGCAAAAAGCCCCAGTGTGCCAAAGGCGAGCATCGGGCGCGGCAGGCGGTTCAGGCCGTTCATCATCCGGTCGAACCAACCCTGCGGTGCAAGCGTGAACTCGGCCTCCAACTGGCCCAGGGCCGCCTCCTGCGCCTGGGCTGAAAGCTCCATCTGACGGGTGGCGTTGGGGGTGAAAACCTCGGCCACGCCCTTTGCCGCCTCGCCCACGGCGGCCACGGTGCCGCCCCCCACAAGCTTTCCGATCAGGCCCATTTTGCCACCCGTGCCTTGTGCTGCGCCTCGCTCAGCCGGTATTTCGGGGCCATGAAACCTTCGGCCCGCGTGATCCAGCCGCCTTTGCCGCCTGTGCGGGTGCGGGCATATTTGCGGCTGGCCGGGCGGGCATCGCCAAGGCTGTAGTAGTAATTCCGCCGCGCAATGGCATAGGCATCGGCAATATGACTGGGGGCCGCCTCTGCCGCCATCTGTGCGGCACGAATGGTCTGCGGACCGATGGAGCCGTCAGGCGTGCAGGCAAACCCCATGTCGGTCAGCAGACGTTGCAGCACCTTCACCGCATTGTTCCCGGCGTTCACATACATATCGAAGACCGAAGGTTGCAGCATTTCCGGCAGACCGCCGATGCCGGGGCGGCGAAAGTAGAAATCAATGAAGATCTGCACGGCGCGCGGCGCTGTCAGCTTGCGCACATCCTCGATACCGACCTTGCCATCGCCGGTCAGATCAATGCCCAGACGGCGCATCGTGTGGATCGTGACGCCGAAGTTCGTAGCGCCCCCCGGATCGTCGGGGTCATTCACAAAGCCGCCCTCGCGGGCAACGATTTCTTCGGCAATGGCCTGGACAGACAGCATGAAACGCCCCCAAATGCGGGGGTATCCCCCCAGACAAGGGGAAAGATTCGTCAGGCAGGATTAAAGCGGCGGCAATCAACCGTTCGGTGCGGCCTTGGGTTCTACGTAAACGCCCTGCTCTTTCAGCGCGTCGATCACCTCGCGCGGCATGTAGCTTTCGTCGTGTTTGGCAAGGATTTCCGTGGCTTGAAAGATGCCGTTCTGCATGGTTCCGGTGGCCACCGTGCCAGTGCCCTCGCTGAACAGATCGGGACGGGGCGAATTTCCGACATAGGCCACTGGCACATCGGCCTTTCCATCGGTCACGACAAAGCTGAAACGCACACCTTCAACCGCCGTGATCGAGCCTTCCTTGACCAGTCCGCCGATGCGGAACACCTCGCCCTCCGACGGGGGATCAGCGGCCAGTTGAGCGGGGGCGCGGAAGAACTCGATCCCGTCGCGCATCGCATAACCGATCATCGCGGTTGACCCTGCCAGCGCCACAAAGGCCAGCACGATGATCTGAATTCTGCGTTTTTTCTTCAGTCCTATCATTTGGTCCTCATGGAAACAGCGGCGCCAGCATCAGCCCCGCCGTCTCATCCAGCCCCAGCATCAGATTGCCATTCTGCATCGCCTGCCCTGATGATCCCTTGGTCAGATTGTCCAGCACCGCAATTACCACAGCCCGCCCCGGAATACGATCACCGATCACCCCAATATGACAAAAGTTGGAACCTGCAATGTCGCGTGTCGAGGGGAGTGTGGCAAAGGGAAGCACCCTGACAAAGGGTTCCGCCGCATACCTTGCGGTCAAGGTTGCGTGAACCTCGGCCGCGTCGCCATGCACATAAACCGTCGCCAGGATGCCCCGGTTCATCGGCAAGAGATGCGGCGTGAACTGCACCTGCACCGGCCGACCGGCGGCTTTGGAGAATTCCTGATCAAACTCGCCCAGATGGCGGTGCTTGCCACCGGCGGAATAGCTGTGGGTGCCGCCGGACAATTCGGCATGCAGCAGGTTTTCCTTGGCCGACCGTCCCGCACCGCTGACCCCGGCCTTGAGATCAATCAGGATCGTATCCAGATCCACCACCCCCGCATCAATCAGCGGGCGCAGCGCGAACTGGCCGGTTGCGGCATTGCAGCCGGTGCCCGCAACCAGCCGCGCACGGGCAATATCGTCGCGGTAAAACTCGGTCAGGCCGTAGACTGCTTCTTTCTGAAGGTCTGGCTGGGTGTGCGGCTGGCCATACCATTTCTCGTATTCCGCAGGATCGCGCAGCCGGAAATCGGCAGACAGGTCGACGATTTTCAAACCGCGAGGCAGGTTTGCGATCACCGCCTGCGTGGTGGCATGGGGCAGCGCGCAAAAGCACAGATCAATGCCGGAAAAATCAATGTCCTCGATCTTTTGCAGGGACGGCAGGTCCAGATGGCGCAGAAAGGGAAACACTTCGGCCATGCTCATTCCGGCCTTGCGATCCGCAGACAGCGCGCCAATCCGCATGGAGGGATGCGTGGCGATCAGGCGCACCATTTCAGCGCCAGTGTAACCCGAGGCACCAAGGATGGCGATATTTTGCGTCATGTCAGGGTCCTTGATTGCGGTTCGGACGTGGGCTTAACAGCTTCACGCCGCTTCGAACACCACCTTGCGGCGCAGGAATTGCGTGGCCCGGTCCGACACACTGCGCGGGTTGCCGGTGGTCAGATACCGCGAGACGTGCCCCGCGCCCTTCATTTCGGGGCGACGGTTCAGGTAATCGGCCAGACTTTCGGCCACCAGATCGGCCTGAGAATACACCGCGACATCCGGCCCCAGCGCCTCGGCAAAGACGGCCTCCATCAAGGGATAATGCGTGCAGCCCAGCACCGCCGCCTGAGGATGCGGCATCCGGCGTTTCAGCGCCTCGACATGGGCGCGCACCAGAGATTCCGCCAGCGCCTCATCCCCTGATTCGATCGCATCGACAACGCCACCGCACGGCTGCGCTTCGAC
>JBGSRQ010000227.1:0-4529 GCA_041737515.1 Rhodobacterales bacterium
TCATCTGGATGGAGGAGTGGCCAGCAAAGGTCATGATCTCCTTGATCGAGAAGCCCTGCTCGATCCACAGCGACACGGCGAAGTGGCGCAGGTCGTGCCAGCGCATCGTCACCTCGACCTTTTCCTGCAGCTTGCGGAACCGGTCCTGCGTGCGGGTGTGCTGCAAGATCCCGCCTTGCGGCGCGGGGAATACCAGCCCCAGTTCGCTTTTCGGACAGCGCAGTTTCCAGCGGCGCAGGGCGTTCAGCACCATCGGGCCTGCCGGGATGTCGCGGAACCCTGCCCGCGATTTCGGCTCGCCCGTCTGGTTGTAGGCGTCGGCGCGCTGGCGGATGTGCAGGAAGCCCTTGTCGAAATCGACGTCCTGCCAGCGCAGGCCCCGCAGTTCTGACGCGCGCAGGCCGCCGAGCGCCGAGACGATCAGGTGCGGTTTGAAATCCTCGTCAGCCGCCTCGATCAGGGCGCGGATCGCTTCCTTGGATGGCACCGGGGCCTTATGCTCGATCCGGCTGGACTTGATCACCCGCACGCCCTGCGCGGCATTGGTGAACAGCCTCCTCGTCGCGAGTTGGCATCAAGAGCTTCTTGTTGAGCTGGTTAAGTGAATAGTTATTCAAGGATACTTCCTGAACGAATCCCCAGTCGATGTTATCGGCCAGAAGTCGATAATCGACATCACTAAGGTATTTCTGCCTCAGACCGTCCGAAATCCCCTGCCGGACGAGTGGCTTTCCCAACAGCTCGTCAATGTCGAATCCGTCGCCGCGCCACGGCGTGGCGGTTGCGCCACCAAGCCGATGACTCCCGAAGGGTTCACCAACTGGTTCCGCAAGATGGTGGAAGCCGTGGTCGACGATGACGGCAAGCGGCTGTTGCCGGATGGGCTTTCGCCGCATGGGCTGCGCAGGGCGACGTGCCGCAGACTCGCGGAAGCCGGATGCAGCGCGCATGAGATCATGGCTATCAGCGGGCACCAGACGCTTGCCGAAGTCACTCGTTACACCGTCGCGGCGAACCGACTGCACCTTGCGGAACGGGCCGTTGCGGCGATGGAACTGAATGAAACGCGAACGAAAACTTTAAAACCTGCCAAGTAGGTTTACAAAACCGCCCCGCAGGACGTTGATTTGATTGGCCGGAAAAGAAAAATGGTGGGCGACCCTGGAATCGAACCAGGCACGAGTCGCCTCGGCGGAGTTACAGTCCGCTGCCGCACCTTGCAGCACGTCGCCCACTGGTCCGGCGGAATACGGCAGGCGGTTTGGGGCGTCAAGGTGAAATACGGGAGTTTTGCACTTGCACTGGGCATGGACGGGACGCATTCATGGGGCAACAAATCGGGACGCAACCTCATGCAGCAGACCAAACCCGCCTGGGTGATCGAGAAAGAACGCGCCAAGCGGCAGGCGGCCACGGAAACGGTGTGGCTCTTTGGCCTGCATGCCGTGCGCGATGCGCTGATGAACCCGGCACGGGTCAAGTTGCATCTGGTGCTGACCAAGAACGCCTTTGACAAGCTGGAAGATGCCGTTGCCGCCAGCGGGATGGAGCCCGAGATCGTCGACCCGCGCAAGTTTTCGGTCCCGATTGACGAAGGCTCGGTGCATCAGGGGGCCGCGCTGGAGGTCAAACCCCTGCATTGGGGCAGTCTGGCTGATGTCTGCATCGAAGGGCGCGGCAAGCCATTGGTCGTGCTGCTGGACCGGGTGACCGATCCGCATAACGTCGGTGCCGTGCTGCGGTCAGCCGAGGTGTTCGGCGCGCGGGCGGTGATTGCGCCGCAGCGCCATTCGGCCCCGGAAACCGGCGCGCTGGCAAAAACCGCCAGTGGTGCGCTGGAGCGTCAGCCATATCTGCGGGTGGTCAATCTGGCTGATGCGATGGAGGAATTGCGCGGAATGGGTTACATCCTGCTGGGGCTGGACGGCGAGGCCGAGGTGACGCTGGCCGACGCTGTGGCCGAAGCGGGGTCTCGCCCCATAGGCATCGTGCTGGGGGCCGAAGGGCCGGGCCTGCGGGACAAGACGCGTGACACCTGCGACAGGTTGGTGCGGGTGCCGTTCACGGGAGAGTTCGGCTCGCTCAACGTGTCCAACGCGGCGGCGGTGGCTCTTTATGCGGTGGCGGTGCGGTGATCACAACTGTGCGACAGGGGCTTCATATATCGCAAATCATCCCCATCTTGGTGGCAGAGGCGGGCCCGGAACGCCCGTTTCTTCCTTCACTGTCCCTCGTTCCGTGACTGCGCCCGGCCATCAGGCCCGGGCGCTTTTTTTGATCGGCATGCTTCATGACATCTGACCAGACGCTGCGTGACATCCTGCAGGACACGAAAACCATCGCCCTTGTCGGCTGGTCACCCAATCCTGACCGGCCCAGCCACCGGGTCGGCGCTTTTCTGGCCGGACGGGGCTACCGGGTCATCCCGGTCAATCCGGGGCAAGCGGGGCAGATCGCCCTGGGCGAGGTGGTGCGCGCTCAGTTGTCTGACATCGCAGAACCTGTGGATATGGTTGATATCTTCCGGCGGTCGGATGCGGTGCTGCCGGTGGTGCAAGAGGCGCTGGCGCATCTGAAGGGGCTGCGCACGGTCTGGATGCAGCTTGGTGTGATCAACGATGAAGCCGCAGATCTGGCGCGCGCACAGGGTATTGGCGTGGTGATGGACCGTTGCCCGGCGATCGAGATTCCACGGCTGGGGCTGTAGCGCCCCGGAGATTGCAAATCTCCCTCCAGAATCCGTGATTGAGAACTTTGGCGCGTCAGCGGCGCGCGGCCTTTTCGGCCAGTCCCGATTGGCCTTCGCGGCGGGTAAGTTCGGCCTCGACATCGGCCAGTGTCACATCGTGCGCGGCCAGCATCACAAGCAGATGGTACAGCACATCGGCCGCTTCGAGGGTCAGCCGGGCGCGGTCACCTCTGGTGGCCTCGATGATTGCCTCGATGGCTTCTTCACCAAATTTTGCGGCACATCTTTCCGGGCCGTTGGCAAGCAGTCTTGCCGTCCAGGAGGTTTCGGGGTCGGCGCCCTTGCGGGCGGCGATGGTGGCGGCCAGGCGGTCAAGCGCAGAGCCAGAGGCGGTATCTGGTGGGGTCATGTCATCCTCATGGGGATACCTGCGGCGGCCATATGGGCCTTGGCCTGCCCGATGCTGAACGTGCCGAAGTGAAAGATCGACGCGGCAAGGACTGCGCTTGCGTGGCCTTCGCGCACACCCTCGACCAGATGATCCAGCGTGCCAACCCCGCCTGACGCGATGACGGGGATCGACACCGCATCGGCAATCGCACGGGTCAGGGGCAGGTTGAAGCCCGATTTCGTGCCATCACGGTCCATTGAGGTGAGCAGGATCTCTCCCGCGCCTCTTGCGGCCACGGAGCGCGCAAATTCGACCGCGTCGATGCCGGTGGCACGCCGCCCGCCATGCGTGAAGATCTCCCATTTTCCGGGGCTCACGGTCTTGGCATCAATCGCCACGACGATGCACTGGCTGCCAAAACGGTCGGCGGCCCGGGCCACCACATCGGGGTCGGCGACGGCGGCAGAGTTGAAGCTGACCTTGTCGGCCCCGGCAAGCAACAGCGCGCGCACGTCGTGATGCGTGCGCACCCCGCCACCCACCGTCAGCGGCATGAAGCAGTGCTCGGCGGTGCGGGTGACAAGATCGAACATGGTGCCGCGGTTTTCATGGGTGGCGTGGATGTCGAGAAAGCACAGCTCATCCGCCCCCGCGGCGTCATAGGCCATCGCCGCCTGCACCGGATCGCCCGCATCGCGCAGGCCGACAAAGTTGACACCCTTGACCACGCGGCCATCGGCCACGTCAAGGCAGGGGATGAGGCGGGTCTTGAGCATGAGCAGTCCTTTGCGGCCTTTTACGCGGGTCGGGGTCGCAAGTGAAGGGGCAGGCAAAAAGGGCTGGCAAGGGGGGCTGTCTGCCCTCCTCTTGGCGCATGGCGCCAATTCACCCCCCGAGGATACTTGGGAACAGAAAAAGGGCAGGGATCAGCGCAGGGCTTTGAGGGCCGCTGCAAGATCAATGGCGCCGTCATAGAGTGCGCGGCCCGAGATGGCGCCGGCGATGACGTGGGTGTCGCGCAAGTCGGTGAGGTCGGCCATCGAGGACACACCACCCGATGCGATGACGGGGATCGTTACCGCGCGGGCGAGGGCGGCAGTGGCATCAATATTGGGGCCCTGCATCGCGCCGTCGCGGTCGATGTCGGTGTAGATTATCGCGGTGACGCCTGCATCCTCGAAGCTGCGGGCAAGGTCGGTTGCCATCACGTCGGTTTCATTGGCCCAGCCCTTGGTGGCAACCCGGCCATTGCGGGCGTCGATGCCCACCGCAATGCGGCCGGGGAATGCGATTGCCGCCTGTCGCACGAGGTCCGGGTTTTCGACCGCCACCGTGCCAAGGATCACGCGGGTGACGCCTCGTGTCAGCCAATGGTCAATCGTCGCCATGTCGCGGATGCCGCCGCCAAGCTGGCAGGGCACCGTCACACGGGCAAGGATCGCTTCGACC
>JBGSRQ010000249.1:0-8678 GCA_041737515.1 Rhodobacterales bacterium
TGCGCCACGTCCTCGGCGGCGACGGTGACGCCCCACCGCGCCATCGCGGCGTAGCGTGGCTGGCGATGGGCCAAAGCGCGGGCATAGGTAAACCGCACAAAGGCGTCGGGGTCGACCTGGCCTTCGGTGCAGTTTTGCGCCGCAAGATACTCTGCCCACGCGGCGTGCAAAAAGGCGGGCTGGTAATACATCGGCTTTGGCGCGCGATCAAACCGGCGGATCAGTTCGGTGGTGTGGGCATCAGAGCCCTTGATCCAGACCATCAGCATGGCCTGCGAAAGCTGGGTCAGAACCGGGTCGGCGGGATCGGCGGGGTCCACCACCTCGCAGATCGAGCCGCCGGAATCGCAGACGAAATTACTGTAGCCATAGATATCATGCGCGCGTGTGGCAAAGCGTGTCGCATCCAGCAGGGCCGACACTTCGGCGACACGGTGCTGTTCCTGCCGTATCTCGTATTCCGCAAGGCTCAGGCCGCCCTTCGCCGGATCGCCCGGCTTGCCCAGATAGGTGGAAAGCGGTGCCAGATTGTCGAACGTGATATTGGACGCGATATAAACGCTGTCGGTCATCAGAAGCTCGCGCAGGAAGGGCACGCGCATCGCCTCGCGCTTGAAGTTGTCGGCGATGTATTCGCCCATGTAGCGGGTGCCGATGCGGTAATCGACGGAATAGTGAAACCAGCTGCCCGAATCGCGCATCGTGTTGGCAAGATAGGTCTTGCCCAGACCTGACATGCCGAAAAGCAGCAGCTTTTTCTGCGACGCGGCCGCCCAATCTGCTTTGGTTTTGTAGATCATCGCTGCACTCCTGCCTCGGGCTGTTGTTACAGACCTTGCCGGGTGGATTCACGCGAAATGTGCACGCAGGGCTGTCCACGCGCGGCCATCCAGCACCAGAAGGCCAAGGGCAAGCAACGCAAAACCCGCAAAGGCGCGCAGCGGCAGGGCCTCGCCAAAGACCACCGCACCCAGAACGATGGCAACCGGGGCGACCAGCAGCGTCACAAGGCTGAGATTGCCCGCACCCGCCATTGCCAGCACGCGGTAATATAAAAGATAGGCAAACGCCGTCGCCAGCACCGCCAGATAGGCCACCGCCGCCCAGACTTGCGGGCCGTGATGCAACCCCGGCAGGCCGTCGGTCCAGAACGCAAGAGGCAGCATGATCAGGCTTGAGGCGCTTAGCATCCCTGCGGCTGCAACCTGCGGTTCCAGACCGCGGAACGACGCCCGCGCCCAACTGCCCGCACAGGCATAAGACAGCGACGCGCCGATCAGAGCCAGTTGCGAAAGCGACGTGAGATCCAGCGTGGTCAGTGCGGCAGGTCCGATCACCGTGACCACCCCGGCAAAGCCCAAAACCACACCGGCCAGACGCTTTGGTGTCAGCCGTTCATCCCGAAAGGCCAGTGCCGCGACCAGCACCCCCAGAATCGCCGTGAAAGCATTCAGGATCGAGGCCAGGCCGGATGGGATCGTCAACTGCCCCCATGTAATGAGCGAAAACGGAATGACGTTGTTCAGAACGCCCATCACCGCGAATGCGGTCCATACACGCCATGACCGGGGCAGGGCCAAACCGCGCGCCAGCACATAGACCCACAGGATGATCGCCGCACCCGCAACCCGCAGGGCGACCACGCTGAACACGCCGATGTCCTGCAGGGCGATGCGGTTGCACAGGAATGATGCGCCCCAGATCAGGGCCAGAAGCAAAAGCTCGGCCCAGGCGCGGGTGGGAATGGTGCGTTGATCGGTCATATGGCGGCTTTATCTTGCGGCGGGGCAGACCGCGACCCGGAACGTGACAAAAAAAGCCCCGTCACCGACGGGGCCTTCTATAGCGTGTGATCAAGGATCAGAACGTGAAGCCGACCTTGACGCCGATGCCCAGTGCATCGTTGTCCCTGAACTCGGCCCGCGCGGTATCGGGAGTGCCGGTTTCAGGCTGCGAATTGCCCAGCTTGGTGTAATTGATGCCCGTCGTGATTTTCATGTTGTCGCGGGTATAGATCGCGGCCAGCGTCACGCCGATGCGCCCGTTGGTGGGTGCCAGCGGTGACACAAGGGGATCGCTCTTCTTTTCATAGCTGAGCGACGCCGCACCGGACCAGGTATCGTTGAACTTGCGGCCGACACCGATGGTGTAGGTCATCACATCGTCCAGATCAATCAGACCACCGCCGGCAAGACCGGTAAAGGTTGCAGGCTCCAGCTTGAAATTGCTCCAGTTCGTCCATTTGATCTGGCCGAACACCAGCGTATCCTTGGCAATGCCGCTTTGCGCATCAAGGCTGACCGATTGCGGCGTTTCCACATTCGTCGGGGTCACACCGATCGGCGCGCCGTTCAGCGTTTCCAGCGTGTCGAACTTGTGCTTGACGGCCGAATTGTAGGTCAGTGCGACGCGAAGCGCGATTTCCGGTTTTTCATAGGCCACGCCGACCAGATAGCCGTAGCCGGTATCATCGGACAATTCGACCCGGTAGCCGTTCAGGCCGCCGTAAGCCAGACCGCGCAATTCGACTTCGGCCGAGGACCGCTGCGCCTTGACGCCGCCATGAACCGAGAAGCCGCCGTCGAACTTGTAGCGCATAAGCGCGGTCAGCGATGTGGCATCTGCATTGGCCGTCGTGCCGCCCAGCGCAACAGAAGTCGCGTCATAGACCACGTCCGCGCCGTAGGGCTGTTCAAGGATCACGGCACCCGAGAGGCGGTCGTTGAAATCAAGCTTTACCGCCAGCGAGCCCTGGGTGTAGTCGCGCCCGACCGAACCCGAAGCACCGCCGCCCAAGGCCGCGATATCGTTGCCCGATACGGATGGCATGACCCGCCCGAACGACAATTCAACATAGCGGCCCTGTTCGAACAACACGCCGATGGATTGCCCGGAACGGTCAATTCCGCCCGCCTGAACGGCAGCAGTTGTCATCATCATGGCCGCAAGGGCCATACCTGTTTTTTTCATTTTCCTCATCCCCGATAAAGCACAAGACCGGGCATCCTCCCCCGATTGCTGCGATGGTATGACGCAGGCAGAAACCGGTCAATCAATGACGCCGCGTCACAATAATTTCATTCGGGACTGTGTGTTATGTGCTTTGTTTTCCCACCTGAGGTTCAGGTAATTGGCGGCAAAGATGATCGCGCCGCCCAAAATGACCCATGCGTCGATCCGTTCGTCATAAATCAGTGCCGCAACCACAGCGATAACAGGAAGGCGTGCGAAATCAACCGGCATCACCACCGAGGCCGAGGCCAGCGAAAGGGCGGTTGTCAGGCACAGATGCGCCATCACCCCTGAACATCCGATCACCAGCAGCCACGGCAACGTGGTTGCGGTCGGCAGCTTGATCTGCCCGTCATATCCCGCCGCGACGGCACCAAAGCAAAGCTGCATCGCCGTCAGCCAGAACAGGATCGAGATGGTATCTTCGTGGCGCGTCAGCCGCTTGGTCAGAATGTTGGTGCCGGCAAATGCCACCGCCGCCAGCGCCGCCGCCAGAACACCGGCATCCAGGCGCGCGAAATCTGGCCGTGCAACGATCAGGATGCCAACAAATCCGACGGCCGCACAAAACAGACGGTTCCGCGTCAGCGGCTCGCCCAGAAACAGGGGCGAAAACAGCAGCACCCATAGTGGCGAGGTGAACTCCAGCGCGAACACCTGTGCCAGGGGGATCATGGTCAGCGCCCAGAACCAAAGGTTTTGCCCGGTAAAGTGGAACAGATTGCGCATCAGATGTGCAGACAGCCGCACTGTCTGCACCCGGTTCCAGCGCCGCATCAGACTGGCTGCGCACACCACGATCACGAAACCCACGACAGACCGCCACAGCATGATCTCGAACGTGTCGTGCAACCCGGCCAGTTGCCGCCCCGCCACCGCCATCGCCGAAAACGAGACAACCGACCCGATCATCCAGAGCGCTGCCGCAAGCGGGCGATGCACCGGTTCGGGGTAAACGTCGCTCACCGCTAGTCCGTGGACACTTTGAAGTCTCGGGTGATGTGGCGGGTTGCGGCAAACCAGTCTGATGTGCTGGTGCGCGCCTGATGCGCCTCGAACGCGGCAAGGTCGGTGAAGGTTTCGTTCAGCGTCCAGACCAGCGGGGCGGTCTGCACGACGCTGAAGGTGATGCACCCCGCCTCGGCCCGGCTCAGGCGGATGTGTTCGGGCAACAGCCGCAAGACCGTCTCGGCATCGGCAGAAGTCGCGCAGGTCAGCGTTCCGGTCAGGTGAATACGGTCGGTCATCTGCGCCTCCTTTGTGCGGTCAGATCATTCCCATTCGATCGTGCCGGGCGGTTTCGAGGTGATGTCATAGGTCACCCGGTTGATCCCCGGCACCTCATTGATGATCCGCGTTGCGGTCTCGCCAAGGAAATCATGGCTAAAGGGGTAATAATCCGCCGTCATCCCGTCAACCGACGTGACAGCACGCAGCGCACAGGCGAAATCGTAGGTCCGCCCGTCGCCCATCACGCCGACGGTGCGAACGGGCAGGATGGCGACAAACGCCTGCCAGATTTCATCATAAAGCCCGTGTTTGCGGATCTGGTCGATATAGACGGCATCAGCGCGGCGCAAGATCTCCAGCTTTTCGCGGGTGATCTCGCCGGGGCAGCGGATCGCAAGGCCGGGGCCGGGAAACGGGTGACGGCCGATAAAGCTGTCGGGCAAGCCCAGTTCGCGGCCCAGCGCGCGGACCTCGTCCTTGAACAGTTCGCGCAACGGTTCGACCAGCTTCAGCCCCATCTTTTCGGGCAGGCCGCCGACATTGTGGTGCGATTTGATGGTGACGGACGGACCGCCCGAAAAGCTGACCGATTCGATGACATCGGGATAAAGCGTGCCCTGGGCCAGGAATTTCGCACCGCCGACGTCGGTTGCATGTTTCTGGAACACGTCGATAAACAGCTTTCCGATGATCTTGCGCTTGGTCTCGGGGTCGCTGACGCCCTCCAAAGCCCCCAGAAAGAGGTCTGCCTCATCGGCGTGGATCAGCGGCATGTTGTAATGATCGCGGAACATGGTCACGACCTGTTCGGCCTCGCCCAGCCGCAAAAGCCCGTGATCGACAAACACGCAGGTCAACTGATCGCCGATGGCTTCATGGATCAGCACGGCTGCAACCGACGAATCCACACCGCCCGACAATCCGCAGATCACCTTGGCATCGCCGACCTGCGCGCGGATTTTGGCAATCGCCTCGGCGCGGTAAGCGCCCATCGTCCAGTCGCCCTTGAAGCCCGCCATTTCGACGAAACTCTTGTAAAGCGTCGCACCTTTCGGGGTGTGGTGAACCTCGGGGTGGAACTGCACGGCGAAAAATCGGCGGGCGAGATCGGCGGTAATGGCAAATGGCGCGTTGGGCGAAGTGCCATAGACCTGAAAGCCGGGGGCGATGGCCGAGACATGATCGCCGTGGCTCATCCAGACCTGTTCGCGCCCGGCGGTCGTGTTGGCATCGAACCAGCCGTCCAGAAGGGGCAGCGTCGCATCTGTCGGCGTCACAAAGGCGCGGCCGAATTCGGCAGTGCCGTGGCCGCGTTCGACGCGGCCGCCCAGAAGATGCATCATCACCTGCTGGCCGTAGCAGATGCCCAGAACCGGAACCCCGGCCGTGAACACCCCCGCCGGCGGCATCGGCGCACCTTCGGTAAACACCGATGACGGCCCGCCCGACAGGATGATCGCCTTGGGCGCGAATTCCGCGAGGAATGCGTCATCCACCTTGTTGAACGGGTGAATCTCGCAATAGACGCGCAATTCGCGCAACCGACGCGCGATAAGCTGCGTCACCTGGCTGCCGAAATCTATGATAAGCAGGCGATCATGTTGGGTCATTTTCGCGGAATAAGGCCCGCGCGGGGGAATCGCAAGGGGGGCTGCGGTCTGGCGTGCCATATGTCGTTTTCGGGCGGCAAACGACGCAATCGGGGGGCGGCGTGACGGCGGGACACGGCATAAGCGGGCAGGGCCTTTGGGGCGATGAAACGAGCGGAGACAGGCGATGAACGAAGTTGCAGGACGCAGGGCGCGCGGCGGTGGCGGTGCAACACGGCGGGCAGAACGCACCGCGATAAGCTTTGAGACGGCGCGATACATTACCCGCAACATCCCGAACTTCGAAATCCTGAACGAAGAAGCGCTGGCGATCATCGAATGGAACGCCGATACCGTGCTGGAAGAGGTCGGCGTCAATTTCCTTGATAACCCTGCGGCGCTTGATCTGTGGCGTGCAGCAGGCGCCGATGTGAAGGGCGAGCGGGTGCATATTCCGCGTGGCCTTGCGCGCACATTGTGCAGCACCGCACCGTCGAAGTTCACCCAGCTTGCCCGCAACCCGGCCCGCAACGTCGAGGTCGGCGGGCGCAATCTGGTGCTGGCTCCGGTCTATGGCCCGCCCTTCGTGCGCGATCAGTCGGGCGGGCGGCGCTATGCAACCATCGCCGATTTCCAGAACTTCGTGAAGCTGGGCTACATGTCGAAATGGCTGCACCATTCGGGCGGCACGGTGTGTGAGCCGACCGATGTTCCGGTGAACAAGCGCCACCTGGACATGCTGCTGGCCCATATGACCCTTTCGGACAAACCCTATATGGGGTCGGTCACCGAACCCGTGCGGGCCGAGGATTCGGTCGAGATGTCGAAAATCCTGTTCGGCGCGGATGTCGTGGACAGCAATGTGGTCATGACCAGCCTGATCAACATCAACTCGCCCCTGACGTTCGATTCCACCATGATGGGCGCGTTGGAGGTTTATGCGCGCGCCGGGCAGGCGGCGATAGTCAGCCCCTTTATCGTGGGTGGTGCGATGGCCCCGGTGACGGTGGCGGGCACGCTGACGCAAGTTCTGGCCGAGGTTCTGGCGGGTGTGGCCTACAGCCAGTTGGTGCGCAAAGGCGCCCCGGTCATTTTCGGCGCGTTCGTGACCAGCATCGACATGAACTCTGGCGCGCCCACATTTGGCACGCCCGAGGCGGCGCATATCACCTATGGCGCGGGGCAACTGGCGCGGCGCATGAACCTGCCGTATCGTTCCGGCGGATCGTTCTGCGGATCAAAGCTGCCCGACGCACAGGCGGCGTATGAAACCGCGAACAGCCTGAACATGGCGCTTTTGTCGGGTGTGAACTTCATGCTGCATGCCTGCGGCTGGCTGGAGGGCGGGCTGGTCAGCAGTTACGAGAAATTCGTGATGGACGCCGATCAGCTTGGCACATTGCACCATCTGGCCAAGGGGATCATCATGGATGAGAACGGTCAGGGCATGGACGCCATCCGCGAGGTTGGCCCCGGCGGGCACTACCTTGGCTGCCAGCACACGCAGGACAATTTCAAGACCGCGTTCTGGCGGTCGGACCTGCTGGACTACAAACCGTTCGAGACATGGGACGAAGAAGGCGCGCGCGATACCGAAACGCTGGCCGCCGAACGGGTGAAAAGGATGCTGGGCGATTATCAGGCGCCCGACCTTGACCCGGGCACGGCCGACGCGCTGCACGACTATGTCGCGCGGAAAAAGGCGTCGATGCCCGACGCCTTCATCTGAAACCGCAGGCCGTCGGTCCGGCAGGGCCGACGACCGCGTGGGTCAGAAACCGGCTTCGCGGCGGGGCAGAAGTGTCGCCTCGGCCATAATCGCTATCAGCACCTCGATGTGGTGACCCAGCGAATAGCCGGCGTCGCCGTTCTTTCGCGTCTGTTCCAATTGTTCTTCAACCCGAAACAATCGGGGCAGCGCCACTTCTGCTGCAGTCACGCCCTGCGCATCAATCATCCGCTTCAGGTCGCGGTCGCGGCGATAGTCGGCCATGCCGTGACGGGCCGCGCGGATCAGTAAATGCGGGCGGCGCAGGTTGGCAAGCACGTCGGTCAGGTCGTTCATCAAAGCCTCCAGGTTGGGAGGATGACCCTGCACCGGCGCAACCCGGCGTTGCATTTCAAACACAACCATCGTGCGCAGGTTACTTAATTGTTTAGGAATTCGAAACAATTATCCACAAATCGGAAATTGTTAACGAACGGGTAAGATATGCCACTCAGGGTTGCAGATGTCCAAGTCTGAAAAGATCACCACCCTTTCCGATCCTTCACGGTGCGCGCCGATGCCATCGAACCTTGCCATGCCACCCCGTCTGCCTGACTGGTTGCCCGATGCCGTCCGGACCTATCTTGACCATACCGAGGATGGCCTTTCGCTGCGCGAACTTGCGCGGCAAAAGGGCTGCCATGCCTCGACCGTGATGCGGCAGGTCCGGCGCTATGAAAACCGCAGGGATGACCCCTTGGTGGACGAGGCGCTGACGGTTCTGGGGCGCACACTGCCCCCCAATGACATGGAAATTCAGAAAAGGGACAACACCCGCATGTCTGCTGCCATTCGCCCGACCTCTGCCGTGATGGATGATGAAACCATTGGCCGCGAAGCCCGCCGTATCCTGCGCCGTCTGCAGGAACCGGGTGCTGTTCTGGCGATTGCCGCCGATATGGAAAAGGCGGCGGTGCTGCGTCAGGGCGCGGACGGGCGCATGTTGCAGATGGCGGTGGTGGACCGCCCGGTTGCACAGGCCTTTGCGCTGAAGGACTGGATCGCCTGCCGCAAGGCGGGCCGGGTGGCCACCTACGAGATCTCGACGGCGGGTCGGTCAGCGCTGAAGCGGCTGCTGG
>JBGSRQ010000254.1:0-8212 GCA_041737515.1 Rhodobacterales bacterium
CCGGCAGACGCGGGCCGCAGCGCCACGATGCGGTCGCTTGCCGCGTCCGGTTTAGCGGGCGGTGGCGAAGGCGTGGACACGGAATTTGCCCCTGATCTTTGCCTGACCGACGGCGCCCCCGTCACCGGTCCCGACTGGCACCTGACAGCATTGCACACGCCCGGCCATTTCGCGGGGCATCTGAGTTTCGCGTGGCATGACCGCCTGTTTTGCGGCGACGTGGCAATGGGCTGGTCCACGAGCCTTGTCTCGCCCCCCGATGGTGACATGGCGGCCTACAGGACCAGCCTTGCGCGACTGGCTGGCATGGATTGGCGCATCTCCTATCCGACCCATGGCGCGCCGATTGAGGATGTGGGCGGACGGCTTCATGACCTCGCAGCGCACCGTCGCGGACGTGAGGCCGAAATCCTTGCAACTCTGGCGTCGGGGTCGGCAAGCCTGGCCGAACTCACGCGGCAGATCTACGCCGACACACCTATCGCCCTTCATCCCGCAGCGTCCCGCAACATCTTTGCCCATCTGGTTGATTTGCATGACAGATCCATTGTTTCTGCCATGCCGATCTTAGCCCCTTCCGCGCAATTTTCACGCCTGTGATGCCCCCGAACACACCACCGCACATTTGTGACGATAGCCACTGGACGCCCCCCACCCCTCTTGCTATATCGCCCTCGTGTTCCGGCGTAGCTCAGCGGTAGAGCAGTTGACTGTTAATCAATTGGTCGTAGGTTCGATCCCTACCGCCGGAGCCAATAAATCAACGTAAGTTTTTGAAAATAACCGCTAAGTCATGTTTTGGCCTGACTTGGCGGGTTTTTCTGTGGCTACCCTTATCCTGTGTTGTTGCACCCGTCTGCGCGGCTTGGCGGCTTGCACTTCGCGCGGCGGTCCAGATTGAACCCTCTGCGCGATGATGCCCCCCTTCCCTTTCCAACATGCGGTACGGGTCCAGAACGCTCTTGATCACGAGCAAGCTTGATCCTAGGGTCCGACCGCCATCCAATGCTGCCAAAGAGGTCGGCAAAATGAGAAATGCAGGTCCGCGACCGTACGGGCAGAACCATGCTCGTACAGGTAAAGCCACGATTGCGATTGGATTGCTGCGGCACAAAGGGACACAGATTGGCTGAACCTATATTTGTCACCGGCCGGATGCGGTCTGGCACCACCATGCTTGCGAGTTTTCTCAACGCCCAGCGTGGCATCCGCGTGATGTCGGACACCCTTCGCATACCGACGGCGTCGTTGAATGCCTTCCAGACCCGTGTCGATTACTCGACCGTCCTCGCGGCGAGTTCGCGTGAGTTGCTCTGGAAAACCTTCATCGGGATGGTCGGTCGCGATGAAACCGACGAGCACCACGAAAAGGCATTGGTCCAGCCCTATCTCGACATGGACGTATATCCGTTTTTCGAGACGCATATCGATCTTTACCTGCGTTTGCAGGGCGAATTGGCAAAGCTGCTTCAGCTTCCGCCGGATACGGACTATTTCGGGGTCAAAGCCACCCGCGGGGAAAGTCTGGCGCAGGGGCTTGGTCAGCGCGGCCACAAGGCCATCATCATTCTGCGCGACCCGAGGGCAGCCTTTGCATCAACGGTGCTGCGCGCACGGCAAGATCAGTTCACAAGCAATGATGTCGATGATTTCATTGGCCAGTGGCGCCACAGCTATTCGCATTTCGTCCGGCCCGAAACAGGGGTTCTTGCCATACGATACGAGGACTTTCTGCAGGACCCGGTGATCTGCGAGAGGATTTCGGACTATCTGGGGCGGCCGATTGATCCCGATGTGCGGATCACGTCCAAGAACAGCTCGTTTGATGACAAGATGACGGGCAAGCGGCGGCTTGAACCCATCGACCGGTGGAAGACGTTTGACGATCAGGCGGCAATCGAGAAAATCGTAGAGGGCCTGCGAAGCGAAATGACAACCGTGGGCTACCTTGAACCGGTGCCCGTGCCGCCGGATGAACCCTTGTCCGCCTAATGGCCGTATCGGGGTTCGCGCGTCACCGCCAAAACGCAAATAGGGCTGGTGCCGCGCTTTGCGGGGTGGGTCGCATCAGGTCCGCTTGCGGGGTAAAGCGCAGCCGTCGCAGGCCCCCTTATGAGTTGAATTGCAGGCTCCCCAAAAAGGATCACAGACCGCTTGCATCGGCAAGCTCGCGTTGCAAGCGACGTTCTTCTTCGGCTTTGGGCGTCGAAAATCCGGCCAGAAGAAGATAGGCCACCGGCGTCAGGAACAGCGTGGCCACGGTTGCAAGACCCAGGCCGCCCACGATCACCCAACCCAGCGCCGAGCGCGCTTCGGCCCCTGCCCCCGACGACAGGATGAGGGGCAGCCCGCCCAGTACGGTTGAGGTCATGGTCATCATCACCGGGCGCAGACGGATGGTCGCGGCATCGAACACCGCATCGCGCACGCTGGCCCCTTCATCGCGCAACTGGTTCGCGAATTCGACGATCAGGATGCCGTTCTTGGCCATGATCCCGATCAGCATGACCAATCCGATCTGGCTGTAGACGTTCAGGCTTTGGCCCGACAACAACAGGGCAACCACCGCGCAGGCAAGGCCAAGCGGCACCGTCGCCATGACGATCACCGCGGAAATCAGGCTTTCGAATTGGGCTGAAAGCACCAGAAACACCACAAGGATCGCAAAGCCGAACGTCACGAACAGGCCCGATGATGTCTGGCTTAGTGTCGCCGCTTCGCCCAGCGGCACGATGCCATTCGCTTCCGGCAAGGTTTCACCCGCGACCCGCTCCACCTCGGCAAAGGCGCCGCCAAGGGCAAGGTCGGGCGTCAGGGTGGCGGAAACCTCGACCGATCGTTTCTGGGTTTCGCGGTCAAGTTCCGGGGCGACGGCGCGCTCCTCAAGCGTGACAAAACTGGACATCGGGACCATCTGTCCATCCCGCGCCTTTACAAAGATGTTTTCAAGATCGCCGGGGTCATTTACCGGTTGTGCGGTGGACAACAACTGCACATCGACACTTGTATCATCGACAAACACCGACGCCACGCGCCGCCCGTCCAGCACCGCCAGCAGCGCGTCGCCAAGACCCGTGATCTCGACCCCCAGATCAGACGCTCGGGTGCGGTCGATCTGGATGAAGAGCTGCGGCTGCGTGGTTTCATATTCCAGCCGCACATCGCCCAGCGCCGGGTTCTGCTGCAATCTCTCGACCAGCGCAGCCCCGGTGTCGGCCAGCCGGTCATAACTGTCGCCGGTCACGGCAAAGGTCAGGCCCCGCCCGGCCCCCCGGATGCCCAGCGAATTGGGCTGGATCGCAAAGGCCCGCACACCGACGATCTGGCGCAGGTTGGCATTGATCTCGGCCACGATCTCCTGCTGGCTGCGCTCGCGGTCAGCCCAGGGAGCAAGGGTCATCACGATGAAGCCCGAATTCTTGGAGCCGCCCGATCCCGCGATGGAAAAGACATTCTGAATCTCGCCCGAGTCGCGCAGAGACTTCAGACCATCTTCGATCTGCATCATCTTGGCCGCCGTATAATCCAGCGATGCGCCCTGCGGGGTGGATACCGACAACAGCGCCACCGACCGGTCCTCGGGAGGGGTCAGTTCCTGCCGGATGCCGCCTGCGATCAGGGCAGCCGTGGCGGCAAAAAGGCCCGCCACCAAAAGCACGATGAAGGGCGCTGCCAGACAAGCGCGCAACATTCCGGCATAAAGCGCGCCCAACCGGCCACCCAGCCAGATCATCGGTCCACGGGCCGGGGTCTTGGGCGGATCGGCGGTCAACAGGCGGCTGGCCAGCACCGGGCACAGAGTAAGGGCCACGACCGATGACAACAGCACCGACATTGCCAGCGTGAAGCCGAATTCACGAAACAGACCGCCGGCCTGACCGGGCAGGAACGACAAGGGCACGAAAACCGCCGCCAGCGTCGCCGTGGTGGCGATCACCGCAAAGAACACCTCTTGCGTCCCCAGCACCGCCGCTGCACGCGCGCCCATGCCCTGTGCGCGGCGACGCACGATGTTTTCCAGCACCACGATGGCATCATCCACCACCATCCCCGTTGCCAGAACCAGCGCAAGCAGCGTCAGGATGTTGACCGAAAACCCCGCCAGATATACCGCCGCCAGCGTGCCGATCAATGACACCGGCAGTGTCAGCGCAGGAATGATCGTGGCCCGCACATTGCGCAGGAACACAAAGATCACCGCGACCACGATCAGCGTCGACAGGATCAGCGAGTTGACGACCTCATCTATCGCCCCCTGCACGAACAGGGCATCATCCGAGGTCACGAAAATGCTGACATCCGGCGGCAGCGTCCGGGCCAGATCGTCCACCACCGCCCGGACCCCGGCCGAGATTTGCAGAGTGTTGCTCGTCGCCTGCCGGATCGCACCCAGCCCGATGCCGGTCTGACCGTTTGCACGCAACTGCGTCTGGTCGGGCGCCGGCCCCAAGGTCACGGATGCCACGTCGCCCAAAACGACATTGTCGCTTAACCGCAATGCCTCAAACGCCGCCGGGTTCTGCAAGGCGGCGGTTGTGCGCACGTTGATCGCCTGAGTGCTGCCCGAAAGATCGCCCGCGGGTGCATCATAGGCCACATCCGACAGTGCCGACGCCACATCGGCCAGCGAAAGGCCCCGGCTGGCAAGTTCGGTCTGGTTCACATCGACGCGAAAGATCGGCTCACGGTCGCCATAGATCTGCAAGTCGGCAACACCGGGGATCGACACAAGCCGGTCCTCGATCTGGTCATTGACGATCTGCGTCAGTTCCTGCGGCGAGCGGGTGCCGGAGGTGACGGCCACCCGGATGATCGGCTGTGCATTGGCGTCGGCCTTTACCACGGTCGGATCTTCGGCAAGTTCAGGCAAGGCATTGCGGACCCGTGCCACCGCATCGCGGGTATCGGTCGCGGCCACGTCAAGATCAACCGAATCGCCGAATTCCACCGTGATGCGGCTGCGCCCGTAGGTGGAGTTCGACGAGATCGACTGCACCCCCGCGACCCGGCCCACGGCGTCTTCGATCTGGCCCGTCACCTCCTGGTCGACGGTTTCGGGTGATGCGCCGGGGAATTGGGTGGTGATGGTGATCACCGGGCGGTCGACATTGGGCAATTCACGGATTTCCACGCCGAAAAGGGCGGCCAGCCCCGCCAGCACGATCAGCGCGCTGATCACCAGGGCAAGGATCGGGCGGCGCACGAACAGGGCCGTGCCACCGGTGCTGCCCGGGGCGGGCGTGGTATCGGGCATATGTGAATATCCGCCTTTGGTCATAGGTTTTCGGTGCTGGTGCCAGCGGTCGGGGCGGCTGCATCCAACGGCGCGCCCGTCGCAGGCACAGGTTCCACCGCGGCACCGGCCCGCAATGATTGCACGCCTTCGACGATCACCATCTCGCCGGGTTCAACCTTGGCCTCGACCAGCACGCTGTCGGCATTGCGCTGGCGGATCACTGCATCGACGCGCACCGCCTTGCCGTCGCGCACGACCCAGACGAACGAGCCCTGACTGGACCACTGCACGGCAAGCGGCGGCACTGATGGCAGCGCGTTGCCGACGAATTCAAGATCCACCTGAAACGACATTCCGGGGCGCAGACTGTCGTCAGTGTTTTCCACCCTTGCCTGCACACGCAGCGACCGGCTGGCGCGGTCCACGATATTGTCGATGGCGCTGATCACGCCGGGGCGGGGCCGATCGGGACTGGCCAGGGACACAACCTGCACCGGATCGCCGATTGCCAGATCGTTGATCACCCGTTCCGGCACCGAAAAGTCGATCAGGATTTCGGACCGGTCGGCGATGACGGTGATCGGATCCTGCGCCTGTATGCGGTCGCCCGGCTCTACCTCGGCAAGCCCGATCCAGCCCGAAATGGGGGCCAGCACGACGCGTTGCGTCAGCATCAGTTCGGCGTCCTGCAGACCAAGCTGTGCGGTGCGCAATTCAAGCTGTGCGGCCTGCACTGCAACGGCGGTCGTGGCGCCGCTGCCTGACAACTGCGACAGCCGGTCGACATCATCTTGCGCGTTCTTCAGGATGATGCGGGCGCGTTCCACAGCGATCTTCTCGGCCTCGTCATCCAGCGCCAGCACCTGCGCACCCTCTTGGACAAAGCTGCCCGACACGGAATTCACGGCAACAATCTTGCCCGCTGCATCGGCGGTCAGCGTGACGGAACGGGTTGCGCGGCCGTCGCCGATGGCCGTGATCCGGTTGTTCAGCGCGCCCGATTGCACCTTGGCCGCCACCACGCGGGTGGCCCCGGCCTGTCGCTGCTGTTGTTGCGGCGCATCCGTGGCCTGCGCGGGAACTCCCAGCAGATCAAGCACGCCGATGCGTTGCAGCACGGGAAGCGACGATGGAACAAAGACGACCCAGATCGCCCCGGTCGCAACAACAATGGCAACCGCGAGTGCCGATTTGATCAGGGTTGAACGCATCCGTGTCTTTCCCGCTTCAGGTGTTCCGTCCATGTAGTGCCACAGAACAGAATGACACACGCTTGTCGCCTAATTATCCACACATTGCTGCGAGTGCAGCTTTGACAATGCTTGCGCGCACTATATTACGCCGAAATCCCCGGTTTGTTTCGGTTTTACGCGGAAATGTCATTGGACCTCGCATCGCCGTGATCCAAGTATGCCGAAACCTTCATCCACCGGCCGCCGCGTGCTGTCTGGCCAAACCGAGAAATCCCTTGTGATGCCAATCCCACCAGCCTTTGCACCCGATACCAGCAACAGCACCAATGTACGCCCGATTCCGGTCGCCATGCGGCGCATGATGATGCTGGTGCTGAATGTGGTGACCATTCTGGCACTGTTGCTGGCGATGTGGGCGCTGCTGTTGCCCGGAGGCGTGATCTGGGGCGAATGGCTGATGCTGGCCGCATACGGGCTGACGCTGCCGTGGCTTTCCATCGGGTTCTGGAACAGCCTGACCGGGTTCGTGCTTGACCGCATCCATGGGCAGGCTGCGGCCTCTTGGGTCACGCCCGCGCTGCTGCGGGCCAACCCGGACGCGCCGATCACGCTGCGCGTTGCCGTCGTGATGCCCTTGCGCAACGAAGACCCCGATGCCTCCATCGCCCGATTGCGCCGGTTGGAGCGTGATCTGGCGCGCGGCCCTTACAGAGGCCAGTTCGCCTTTCATGTTCTCAGCGATACCGACAGTCCAGAAATCGCCGGGCGTGAACAGGCGCTGATGGCCGAGTGGACGGATCAGCGCCCCGGAACTGCCGTGAAATACCGCCTCCGCACGGATAACGGGGGATACAAGGCGGGCAACATCGCCGAATTCGTGCATCGGTGCGCGGCGGATTACGACCTGTTCCTGCCGCTGGATGCCGACAGCGAAATGGGGGCGCGGACCGTGCTTCACATGGTGCAGGTGATGCAGGCCAGCCCCGAAATCGGCATGTTGCAAAGTCTGGTCACCGGACTTCCGTCGCGCACGTTCTTTACCCGCGTCTTTCAGTTCGGCATGCGCCACGGCATGCGCTCTTATACTTTGGGGTCGGCGTGGTGGCAGGCCGATTGCGGGCCGAACTGGGGACACAATCTGCTGATCCGCATGATCCCGTTCCGGGACGCCTGCATGTTGCCGGTGCTGCCGGGTAGCGGGCCGCTGTCGGGCCATATCCTGAGCCATGATCAGGTCGAGGCGGTGTTGATGCGCACTACCGGGCTGGAAGTCCGCGTGATGGCCGAGGAATCCGAAAGCCGCGAGGAAAACCCGCCCAGTCTGGTCGATTTCATACGCCGGGAACTGCGCTGGATGAACGGAAATCTGCAGTATCTGCGGCTTCTGGGTCTGCCGGGCCTGCGTCCGGTCAGCCGATTGCAACTGCTGCTTGCGATCCAGATGTATGTCGCTGCCCCGGCTTGGATGGCGTTCATCCTTCTGGGGGCCGCGATGGCGGCGCGTCAGGATCAGATCGAGGGCGTCTCGGTCTGGGCCGGGCTTGGCCTTTTTGCCTTGCTGATGACGCTCAACCTGATGCCCAAGATCATGGGGCTGGCACAGGTGCTTGCGGTGCCTGCGCGGGCGGCGGCATACGGTGGGCGCAGGCGGGTTGTGCTGGGCGGGCTGGCCGAGGTTGTGTTTTCCATGCTGACGACCCCGGTTGTGGCGGTGGCACTGTCGATCTTTCTGGTCGGCCTGTGCTTTGGCCGCCGCGTCGGCTGGGATGCGCAGCAACGCAGC
>JBGSRQ010000308.1:0-2033 GCA_041737515.1 Rhodobacterales bacterium
ACCGACATCACCACCATCGGCCGGGTCCAGCTTGAGAAAACCCAGGCGAGGCAAATGTAGATGCCCAGCAAAGCGCCGATCAGGCCGATTGCCGCGTCGCCAAGGAACTCGCGCTCCTGTTCAGCCTGCCCCGACAGACGCTGCGACACGCCGAATTCCGACTGCACGCGGGGCAGGATCACCTCGGCCAACTGCCGCTGCACCTCCACGGCGCGGGCGGGGTCGTCCTCGGACAACTCGCCTGTCACGCTGACCACACGCAGCCCGTTTTCGCGACGGATCGTGGAAAAGCCGGACCGGGTTTCGACCCGCACCAGATCGCTGAGCGGCACATACTGGCCGGGGGCGGCACGCAGCAGGGTGCGGTCCAGAAAATCGGCGGACAACTCGGATTGCGGCAGTTCCACCCGGATGGCGGCAGACCGGGGGCCATCGGGAAAGGTCGCGGCTTCGATACCGTTCAGGCGGTCACGCAGGGCGCGGCCCAGAGTATCGACCGAAAAGCCCAGCGCCTGCCCCTGCGGCGTCAGTGTCAGAATCAGTTCGTCCTTGTCATAGGCCAGCGTATCCTCCAGCCCCGACACTTCGGGAAAGGGTGCAAGGGCGGTCTTTATCGCCTCGGCCGCCTGTTTCAGCACAGCGGCGTCGGCGCCGAACAGATCCACCGAGATGGAATCGCCACCGGGGCCGTAGCGCGAGCCACGAAAGCTCAGTTCCTCCAGTGCGGGCACGGGGCGCACTTCGTCCTGCAGGGCCGTCACGAACTCGGACGAGGTCCAGGTCCGCCGATCGGGGTCGATGATCTCGATCGCAACGCCGCCCAGAAGATCGGGGTCCTTGGTGTCTTCGGTGGCAAAGCCGCGCCCCGCCGTGCCTCCCAACTGCGCCAGAATCGAGGTATAGGGCAGCGCGCCATATTCGGCCTGAAACCGGGCACCCACCACCTCCGCCGCGCGCTGCACTTCGCGCATCATCGCCAGCGTATCGTCGCGCGTGGCACTGGGCAGCATGCTGAAATTGCCCGAAACCGACGTTTGTTCGGGCGCGTTGAAAAAGCGGAACTGAATATCGCCGCGCAAGAAGATGGCTGCCTGCATGGCCAGCGCCAGCACCGTCAGCGCCAGAACCGGATAGCGCGCCCGGATCACCAGCGCCATGAGAGGGCGCACGATGCGGCGCTGGACCCAGCCAAAGCCCCGCATCACGGTGCGCGACGGCCAGTCATACCACGCCTCGCGCCCGATGTGGGCCAGGGCGTGGGTCATGTGATTGGGCAGGATCAGAAAACACTCGACAAGGCTTGCGGTCAGCACCGCGATCACGGTCAGCGGAATATCGGCGATGATATTGCCGAAGCGACCGCCGATGATCACCAGCCCGGCAAAGGCGATGACCGTGGTGAGGGTTGACGCAACAACCGGCATCGCCATGCGTTGGGCCCCGCGGATTGCAGCGACTTCGGGTGGCTCGCCCAAGGTGCGGGCGCGGAAATCGGCGTGTTCGCCCACCACGATCGCATCATCCACAATGATGCCTGTCGTGATGATCAGTGCAAACAGCGAGATCATGTTAAGCGTCAGGCCGCCCATATACATCGCGCCGATCGCGGCCATCATCGACACGGGGATGCCCGCCGCAACCCAAAGAGCCGTGCGCGCATTCAGAAACAGGAACAGCAAAAGCACCACCAGCGCCAGCCCCATGGCGCCGTTGTCCAATAACAGCCAAAGCCGGTCGGTGATCTCGTCCGCGCGCGTGCGCTGCAGATCAAGCGTGACACCTGCGGGCACCACGACCCCCATCTCGTCCGCGACATCCTGCACCATGGCCTGCATCTTTATCGCATCACCGTCGGCGGATCGGTCGACCCGAACGCTCATCGCGGGGTTCGCGCCAACGAAATAGGCGCGGGTGCGGTCCGCGCCCTCGACCGTTACATCGGCCACGTCGCCTACGGTCAGCGCGGCCCCGCCCGGTTCCGACCGCAGCACAATGGCCGAGATTTCAGCGGCGGTGCGCCGCTCCACTCCGGT
>JBGSRQ010000313.1:0-1767 GCA_041737515.1 Rhodobacterales bacterium
GCTGGTGCCCGCGCCCGAATTTCTGCCGCACGGCGTCGAGGGCGGCGCGCATGACGCGGATCAGCCGGTGCTGCTTGGTCAGGGCGGGGCTGTCAATGGAGCGAAGGCCCTGATGCTGGTGGATGGCGCCGGGGTTGCCGATGTCGAAATCGCCGCGATGGAGCGGGTCTGGGTGTTTTTTGACGGCCATGACGACGCAGCGGTAGCGGGCGCGCGCGTCCAATGGTCTACCCTGACCCGCGCCGGGCATGCAGCCCAATACTGGGGCGAGGATGACGGACGCTGGCAGATGAAGGCCCAGCACCCGAAGCCGGGTGCCGAAAATCCTTGAAGCAAGAACTTTGCACGATTGTTTGCAAGAATTTTTGCACCTGGGATCGGGGATGTCCGTTGCTTTTTGCGCCAGCGCACGCGATGCACAACGAGCCTTCGGCGAGGATATTTTCATCAAAATGAAAGGGTTCGGGCCGGAAAACAGCCGGCGATCCGCAGGGTGCGGGATCAGCGGGTCAGCACCATCCTGTTGCCGCGGATCGAGATATCGAACCGGCCAAGATAATCCATCCCCAGTAGTGAGCCATTCATTTCGCCGTCGTTGACATAGGCGTTCAGGGTCGGGTCGGACACCGGGCCGAGGCTGACGTCGGAGAGTTTGACACGCGCGGTCCGCACGACCCCGTTCGCGGTACTTGCCTCGCCGAGATAACGCAAGTTGTCTGTGTCTATCCCGAGCAGGCGGGCGTCTTGCTGGCTGAGCACCACGTTGCTGGCGCCGGTATCGGCCATGAACTCCACCGCCGTGCCAGCAATATCGAGCGTCAGGTAATAATGGCCATCGGCGGCGCGGGGCACCTCGATCGTGCCGCCTTCGCCCATCGTTTGCATGGGCATGATCTGCGCGCGCATGTCGTTCCACACGCCGTAACCTGCCATCACGCCCAGAAAGATCATTCCCCAGGCAAGGCCGGTGCGCAGGGCAAAGCCGATGCGGGTGCGGTATTCGACGATCACCCAGCCTGCCACGGCGACAAGAAGGATCAGAAGATTGCTCAGGCGGCCAAGGGTATCGCTGTCCAACTGGGGCATTCTGACGCGGGCTTTCTGCGTGTTACCGGGTAAAGGTAGGGGGGCCGTGGCGCTTTCGCAACGGGGATCAGCCGATCAGACCGGTTTGCCGGACGCCGTCGATCACGAATTGCACCGACAGGGCGGCGAGCAACATGCCCAGAAGCCGTGTGATCACCAGATTGCCGGTGCGCCCCAGTGCGCGTTCCAGCGGGCCTGCAATCAGAAACAGGGCAAAGGCACAGGCTACGGTCGCGATCATCACCAGATGCACCGCAATCGTGCCCGACCAGCCGGGACCGGACTGGCCGACCAAAAGGATCATCGTGGTCATCGCGCCCGGGCCGGCAATCAGCGGCATCGCCAGTGGAAACACCGACGGGTCGTGATCGTGATCGGCGGTCTGGCCCTCGCGGCGCTGGGTGCGGCGTTCAAAGAGCATGTCGAGGGCGGTCAGGAACAGAAGAATCCCGCCCGAGATGCGGAACGCAGGCATCGAGATGCCGATGAAGGTCAGCACCGCCTCGCCCGCCAGGCCGAACACGGTCAGCAGCGCGATGGCGATCAGGCAGGCGCGCAGGCCGATGGCGCGGCGGCGTTCAGCGGACATGCCCGGCGTCAGCGCAATGAACATGGGGATCAGGCCGGGAGGGTCAATCACCACGAAAAGCGTGGCGAAGGCGGTGATCAGGAAGGCCGTGT
>JBGSRQ010000337.1:0-6459 GCA_041737515.1 Rhodobacterales bacterium
GGCGGGGCTGGTTGCGGCCCCCGAGGAACGGCTGGGCCATGCCGCAGCGCCGGACATGAGCCTGACCGAGAACGCCTTGCTGTCGGGTGCCGTGCGCAAGGGGCTGGTGCGCGGCGGCTTTATCGACTGGGGCAAGGTCGACGCCTTTGCCCGCGATGTGGTGAGCACTTACGATGTGCGCACGCCCGGCACATGGGTTGCGGCACGCGCACTTTCGGGCGGCAATCTGCAGAAATTCGTGATCGGGCGCGAGATCAAGCAGGACCCGTCGGTGATCGTGATCAACCAGCCGACATGGGGTGTGGATGCGGCGGCGGCGGCGGCGATCCGGCAGGCGCTGATCGACCTTGCGGCAGCCGGAGCGGCGGTTGTGTGCATCAGCCAGGATCTGGACGAGCTTCTGGAGATTGCGGACGATTTCGCCGCCCTGAACGAGGGCCGACTGACCAAACCGCGCCCGGTGCAGGGGCTGACGATTGACGAAATCGGCCTGATGATGGGCGGGGCACACGGGATGGAGGCAAGCCATGTGGCGTAAGGCGCGCGAGGCCCGCCGCGCTGGGGGGCTGTCTGCCCCCCACGGCCTGCGGCCTCCCCCCGAGGATATTTGTTTCAAGATGAAAGGGTCATCATGCTGAGGCTTGAAAAACGGCCCTCGCCGTCGCCGTTCTGGAATTACTCGACGCCGGTGCTGGCCGTCATGCTGACAATGATCGCCGGGGGGGTCATGTTCACGGCGCTGGGCAAGAACCCGGTTGCGGCGATGCGGGCGATCTTCTGGGACCCGTTGTTCGGGGAATTTGCCTTTTATTTTCGCGGTCAACTGCTGGTGAAGGCCGGGCCGCTGATCCTGATCGCGATTGGTCTGAGCCTTGGGTTCCGGGCCGGGATCTGGAACATCGGCGCGGCCGGCCAGTATATCATGGGCGCGATTTTCGGTGCTGCGGCAGGGCTTGCGTTCTATCCGCTGGAGGCGTGGTATGTGTTTCCGCTGATGCTGATCGCGGGCACGTTCGGCGGCTGGCTTTGGGCAATGATCCCGGCAATCCTGCGCACGAAGTTCAACACGAGCGAGATACTGGTATCGCTGCTGTTGGTCTATGTCGCCAAGGCGATACTGGCCTCGATGGCACTGGGCGCGCTGCGCAACCCCGATGGCGGGGGCTTTCCGGGAAGCCGGAATCTGTCGCAATATCCCAGTGCCGCCAATCTGGAGTTGTTCGCGGGCACCGGGATTCACTGGGGCGTCATCGCGGCGGGGTTTGTGGTGATTGCGGCCCATGTGGTGATGAACCGCCACATGCTTGGCTTTCAGATCAAGCTGGCCGGGATCGCGCCCCGTGCCGCGCGCTTTGCCGGGGTCAACCCGGACCGGCTGGTGATCCTGTGTCTTGGGGTTTCGGGTGCTTTGGCCGGAGCGGCGGGGCTTTTCGAAGTTGCGGGTCCCGCCGGACAGATCAGTATCAGTTTCGACAGCGACTATGGGTTCACCGCGATCATTGTGGCGTTCCTTGGCCGCCAGAACCCGGTGGGCATTCTGCTGGCGGGTTTGTTGATGGCGCTGACCTATATCGGCGGCGACAATGCATCCACAAGCCTTGGCCTGCCGGTGGCCGCGATCAAGGCCTTTCAGGGGATGCTGTTGTTCTTCCTGCTGGCCGTCGACGTGCTGGGCAATTACCGTGTGCGCCTTGGCGCAAAGGCGGTGGCATGATGTTGGGGGGGATTGATCCGACCCTGCTGATCGCATCACTCATGGTTGCCGCCGTGCCGATCATTCTGGCGGCGCTGGGCGAGTTGGTGGTGGAGAAAGCGGGCGTTCTGAACCTTGGGGTCGAGGGGATGATGATCATGGGCGCGATCTGCGGTTTCATCGCCGCGGTGGCGTCGGGAAGCGTGGTCTTGGGATTTGTCGGCGGCGCATTGGGAGGGGCGGCGCTAAGTCTGATCTTTGCGCTTCTGACGCAGTATCTTTTGACCAATCAGGTCGCGACGGGCCTCGCGCTGACGCTGTTCGGGCTTGGTCTGTCCAGTCTGATCGGGCAGGGCTACAACGGCATCAAACCGCCTGCGGCCGGCGATGTGCCTTTCGGACCGTTGCGCGATATTCCGGTGCTCGGGACGATCCTTTTCAGCCATGATCTGATGGTCTACCTGTCCATCGCCGCGATTGCCGCCGTCTGGGCTGCGCTGAAATACGCGCGGGCAGGCCTGATCCTGCGGGCGGTCGGTGAAAGCCACGACGCGGCACATGCCCTGGGCTATGACGTCATCCGCATCCGGATTGTGGCGATCCTGTTCGGGGGCGCGATGGCGGGGATGGGCGGCGCCTACATCAGCCTTGTGCGCGTACCGCAATGGACCGACGGGATCACCGCGGGCGCTGGCTGGATCGCGCTTGCCATTGTGGTCTTTGCCAGCTGGCGGCCGTGGCGGGTGCTGCTGGGTGCCTATCTTTTCGGCGGAATTACTGTGCTTCAGCTTAATTTGCAGGCGGCAGGGGCCAGAATACCCGTCGAATACTTGTCGATGTCGCCGTATCTGATAACCATCCTTGTGCTGGTGATCATGTCATCGGGCCGGGGCAAAGGGGCCACTGCCGCCCCCGCCGCCCTGGGCCAGAGCTTTCACGCCTCACGCTGAGGCCAACATGGGGCCGCAATGGCCCCGACTTCGGGGAGATACCAATGCTGAGAAGAACTCTACTGGCCACCGCCGCGCTGGGCCTTGGCCTGACGCTTGCCACGGGTGCCATGGCGCAGGACAAGGTCAAGGCCTGCTGGATTTATGTCGGACCCATCGGCGATGGCGGCTGGACCTACCAGCACGATGTCGGCCGTCTGGATGTGATCGCGGCATTCGGCGACAAGGTCGATGCCACCACCTATCAGGAAAACGTCCCCGAGGGCGCCGATGCCGAGCGTGTGCTGACGCAGATGGCGCTGGGCGGGTGCAACATCATCTTCACCACGTCGTTCGGTTACATGGATGCGACCAACGCCGTCGCCGCCAAATTCCCGAACGTGAAGTTCGAACATGCCACCGGCTTCAAGCGCGATCATCCCAACGTCTCCACCTACAATGCGCGCTTTTACGAGGGCCGCGCGGTGATGGGCACGATTGCCGGGCGAATGACCAAATCGAACAAGATCGGCTATATCGGGTCCTTCCCGATTCCCGAGGTCATTCAGGGCATCAACTCCAGCTACATCCACGCCAAGAAGGTGAACCCGGATGTCACGATCTCGGTCGTGTGGGCCTACACCTGGTTTGACCCAGCGAAAGAGGCCGATGCCGCCAAGGCGCTGATCGAACAGGGCGTTGACGTGATCCTGTCGCACACCGATTCCACCGCTCCGCTGGCCGAACTTGCCAAGACACCCGAGCATTACGGCTTTGGTCAGGCGTCAGACATGGCCAGCTATGCGCCGTCGCCGCGCCTGTCGTCGATCATTGACAACTGGGGTCCGTATTATGTGAAACGCATCGGCGCGTTGCTGGACGGAAGCTATGCGCAGTCGGATGCATGGGAAGGCATCGGCGGCGGTGAGGTCAAGATCGGCGACATCACCGACGCGGTTCCGGCCGAGGTAAAGGCCGAGACCGAAGCCATGCGCGATGCCATCGGGTCAGGGGCCTATCACCCCTTTACCGGCCCGCTGAACAAGCAGGACGGAACCCCGTGGCTGGCTGACGGCGAGGTTGCAAATGACGGCGATCTTGCCGGAATGTCGTTCTATGTCGAGGGGATTACAGGGGAAATTCCGAAGTAATCCTTGGGTTGCCAATCAACGGCGTCAGGCGGTGCCTGACGCATTCCGTGCGGTGGGAGGCCTGTCAGGTCTCTTGGAGCGAACTGTCCAAGGCCGTGCTCCTCGCGAGCACGGCCTTATCTCCCTGATGTCCGGGGTGACCGCGAATCGTGTTGGCTCTTTCAGGGTCTGACGCAACGCTTTGCCCGACATATGTCATCCGGATATCATCGCCCTTGGGCTTGGTACGGCAGGGATGCCCGCACTGTCTGCCTTGATGCCCTCAGCGGCGAAGGTCTGCTTACCGCCGCAGGTCGGCCACGACTTTTACGGTTGCGGCAAAAGCCAAGGCACACAATGCCGCCTTTGAAACCGGGCCCATCGTGCCTTCTATGAGCAAGGCGTGAAGCGCGCTTGCCACCACGCCGATTACAACCAGAACCGTGTGACCAAGACGCCATGCGCGCGGCCGAAGTCGCAATTGTCGCCACAGCAGGGCCAGCAACGCCGCGGCGAAAAGGGCCCACATCGACAGCACGCCCCAAACCGCAAATGGCGTTGGTGAGGCAAAAAGCAGAGCGTCAACCACATCCGGCGGACTGGTGATCCAAAGCCCCGCCACATGGACAACGACCGCCCCGACAAGCGCGATCCCGATGAACCGATGGCCGCGCCGGCCCTGTCGTCCGGCCAGACCGGGAAGATGCCCCGCAACCAGCAGTGGTTGAACCAGCAACAGACCTAGGGCAATCACGCCGCCAAGCCCCGCGGCGATGTAGACCGGGTCTCGCCAGGCCAGAAGCGGGCTTGCCAGCGCGAAAACAGCCGGAACGCCAAGCGCCATCGCAAGGCCGCCCCAGATCAGCAACGCCTTGGCGCGGCCCATCTGCCTAGACGGGAAGCAGAACGAAATCTGCGTGCAAGGTCGTATCGCTTGCGCTTGGCATGACGGGACGCAGGAAAACTGTCTCGAAACCGTCACCCTCATAGGCCAGATGCGCGTGTGGCTGGCCAAAGGCCGGCACGATCTGCGGCATCTCCAGCCGGAAAGATCCATCCGGATCAGTCAGCGTGGCGCCGTGGCTGTGCGGATCCCGCTCGTGACCTTCGGTCGTGTGGGCCCAGATCTGAATCCGCACGCCACCCAAAGGTTCTCCATCGCCTGCCCGGCGCACCAGGCCCGTCATCCAGAACCCACCGCCGCCGATTCGCTGAACGATCGGTGCGCCGGGCAGATAGTTGTTGGCGCCCCCCCGCATCGAAACCGTCGGCGCCAGCCCCTGCGCCGCAGCGGGCGAAAATCGGCCGGAAAGGCCGGTCATCACGGCGGCGCCCGCAGCACCGATAAGAAGGTTTCGACGGGTTGGCAAAACCACTGTCATGTCGGATTCTCCTTGCTGGCTTTCATTTTCCATCGCGTAGCAATCTGTTCGTTGCCACAGGTTTCGTTGCGAGGGCGACGCATAATCGCATGTTTCCAGATATAGGCGGGTCTGGCCGTGCTGCGAACATGCCCCACGGCTTCGTGAACAGCCCTCCGGTTGACGTCAGTCGACCTGACCGCCCGAAAATCCACGAAATTCCGTTTCCGATGCTGCCTCCTGCCCCCTTCCCCCGCCTCTTACAAAATGCCACCCTCTGCCGCATGATCCACGATTTCCTCATCATCGGCGGCGGCATCGCAGGCGTATCAGCCGCAGCAAGGTTGGCCCCTTTGGGCACGACGCTGCTGCTGGAGGGTGAAAGCGCGCTCGCCTATCACGCCTCGGGCCGGTCTGCGGCGCTTTATGAACCCCGGTATGGGGCCGCCCCGGTGGTGGAATTGTCGCTCGCTTCGGGTGACGAGTTTCGCGCTGGCGCGGGGCTGTTGTCCAGACGCGGGCTGATGATCGTCGGCAAGGCCGACCAATCGGACGCCTTTGCCCGTGACATCGCCACGATGCGGCTTGACCCCGTTACGCTGGCCGAAGCGCGCACTATCGTGCCGATCCTGAACCCGGCATCGGTGGCCCTGGCGGCGATGGCGGATCACGCATGGGATATCGACACCGATCTTCTGCTTCAGGGCTATGCCAGAACCGCCCGCTGCCACGGCGCGCAGATCATCCGAGGCGCGCCGGTCACCGCCATCATCCGGACCCGCGATGGTTGGGAGGTGACGGCATCCGAGACCCACCGCGCCAGGACCGTCATCAACGCGGCAGGCGCATGGGCCGACAAGATTGCCGCGATGGCCGGAGTCAAACCCCTCGACCTCACCCCCCTGCGCCGCTCCATGGCGCGCATCCCGGCCCCTGGCGGGCATGACGTATCAGGCTGGCCGATGATCTTTGGCACAGGCGAGGGCTGGTATGCCAAACCCGACGCCGGCGCGATGATCGTGTCGCCCGCCGAAGAACACCCGACCACCCCGCATGATGCCTTTGCCGATGACATGGTGCTGGCAGAGGGCCTTGCGCGGTATCAGGAAATGGTCACCGAACCCGTGACCCGGATGCTGGCAAACTGGGCCGGTCTGCGCACATTCGCCCCCGACCGCGTGCCGGTGATCGGGTGGGATGCACACGAGCCTGCGTTCTTCTGGCTGGCAGGCCAGGGCGGCTATGGCTTCCAGTCCGCGCCTGCGGCCTCGCAACTCGTCGCTGACCTGATCGCCGGACGCCCGCCGCAGATAGACCCGGCCACGCGCGCCGCCCTGTCGCCCGCG
>JBGSRQ010000439.1:0-17006 GCA_041737515.1 Rhodobacterales bacterium
GGTCATGCACGGGGCGCGGACCCATCAGCGCGGCCAATATCTGCGGCGTGGCGCGGGCCAGAAGGCCCATCCACCCTTTGCGGTCTGTCACGTCGATGTGCATATTCGACACCTTGCGAAATTGTCTGATCTTCTATACAACTAGACAAATATAGACGGATTCGTGGGCAGACCGCAAGCCCATTCCCTCAGACTGCCATGAAGCCTTTGTGACAGGACGCGCCAGATGGACACTGACCCGCTGCTGCCCCCCAGACGCGAGCCTCTGTGGAAGGCCATCGCCCGCACGCTGCGCGCGGAAATTGCGGTGGGCCATTATCTGCCGGGCACCAAGCTGCCGACCGAGGCCGAGTTTGCGGCGCGGTTTGGCGTAAACCGGCATACCGTGCGGCAGGGGCTTGCGGCGCTTGCGGCCGATGGGATCGTGCATTCAAGGCGCGGGGCGGGGGTGTTCGTCACGACCCTGTCGCTGGAGTATCCCTTGGGGCGGCGCGTGCGGTTGCAGCAGAACCTGGCGCTGGCCGGGCGCTTGCCGGGGCGCCGGATTCTGGCACTGGTGACCCGTCCCGCCGACGCGGTCGAGGCGGCGGCACTGGGGGTGGACCTTGTGCATGTGGCCGAAGGTGTATCGCTGGCCGACGAGGTGCCGATTGCGGTCTTCCGGTCGGTCTTTCCCGCTGTGCGGATGCCCGATCTGCCACAATCCCTGCGGGCGGAAACGTCGGTCACGCGGGCTTTGGCGTTGAACGGCGTGGCTGATTACACCCGCGCCAGCACACGCATTACGGCCCAACTGGCAACGGCGACGCAGGCAAACCTTTTGCGCTTGCGCGAGGGCGCGCCCTTGATCCGGACCGAGGCAGTGAACGTCGATACCCAAGGGGTTGCGGTGGAATACGGGCTGACCTGGTTCGCGTCAGACCGGGTGACGCTAAGCGTGGAGCCGGATTGAGGGCAGTTGGCCCGTGCTGAGAAACGACTCGAGGATCAAGCGACAATCTATTGATCAGGCTTCATACTTCTGGCAGAATTCTGCAGCACCCAGAGCGCGGAAATCCGCAAGGGCAGCGCGCAGGCGGTCGTGATCCCAATCCCACCAGGCAAGGGCGATCAGCCGGGCCGCAATGTCCGCCGGCTGCCGCATCCGGATCAGCCGCGCGGGGTTTCCGGCCACGATGGCATAGGGGGCCACGTCCCTGGTCACCACGGCACCCGATCCGATCACCGCGCCATCGCCGATGGTCAGCCCCGGCTTGACGATGCAGGCGTGCCCGAACCATGTGTCATGCCCGACCGCTGTGACCCGCGCCGCGCGAGCGGCAAAAACCGCCGCCTCGTCCTGCGCATCGGGCCAGTAATAGCTGGCGCGATACATGAAATGGTGCAGGCTGGCGCGGTCCAGCGGGTGATCTGTCGCCCCGATCCGCACCATGCTGGCGATGTTGGCGAATTTGCCGATCTGCGCATTGGCGATGTCACACAACCGCTCGCAATAGGAGTAGTCGCCCAAGGTCACATTCTGCAGGCGACTGCCGGTGCCGACCTCGCAATAGTGACCGATGCGGGCATTATCCAGCGCGACATCAGCATGAAGATGCGGTTCGGCCGACAGCTTTGGCACGCTTTACCCCTTGATCAACCGCTTGCGCAGCAGGCCGGAAAGCCAATCCATGAAGATCACCATAAGGATGATCAGGACCATGTAATAGGCCACTTCCTCCCAGTCTTTCTGCGTGGTGATGGCTTGCGTCAGCAAAAGGCCGATGCCGCCGCCGACAATGGCCCCGATGATCGTCGCACTGCGGGTATTGGATTCGAAGTTGTAAAGCACCTGGCTGAGCAGCACCGGGGTGATCTGCGGGATCACGCCAAAGCGCGCGCGCTGAACTGCATTGGCCCCAGTGGATTTGATGCCTTCGACCTGCTTTTCGTCAATGTTCTCAAGAACCTCCGAGAACTGCTTTCCGAACGACCCGGTGTCGGTGATCAGGATTGCCAGCGCCCCCGTCATGGGGCCGGGGCCAAAGGCGCGGCTCAGGATGATCGTCCAGATCAACCCGTCGACGCCGCGCACAAAGTCGAACACGCGGCGGAACGCAAATCGGATCCACCGCGACGGGGTGGTGTTGGCGGCGGCAAAGAAGGCCAGCGGCAAGGCCACGATTGCCGCCCCGAAACAGCCAAGGAATGCCATCAGGATGGTCTCGAAGATCGCCCAGACAACATCGCCATGCCGCCACATCTTGTTGGTCCACACGTCATGAATGACGGCGGCAAGATTGCTGCGTTCCGGCTCGACACGGTCGCCCGACAGGACCAGCGCTGCGATCTGACCAAAGGATTTTCCGTAGAACGGGCTGTCGAGAGTAAAGAAGAACAACTCCCACCCGTATTGGTATCTGAAAACCTGCACCTGATTGCGGGTATAGCTGAAGCGACCCTGCCCGGTGGTCACATCGACCCGGTTCGGGGCGGCGCTGATGAAATCGGGCAGGGGTTCGGGCGCGGTCAGCGTCAGGCGGCCGCCCTCGGGCCGGATGTCGATCACGCCGTAACCGGGCAGGGTGTAGCGCGCGCCTGCACCATCCATCACCACCGTGTTGCCCTTGCCCAGATCAACCGTGGTCACATCGCCCGATTGCGTGACCCAGTCCGGCCATTGGTCGGGGGTATAAAGCCCCTTGCTTTCGCCCTCGATTGCAACGCTGACCGTGTCGGACCGGTTGTCGCGGGTGACATGGGTTTTGTAGCTGACGAAATCCGACATCAGGATGCCCGCATTTTCCAGCTTGGCCCGCCCGGCAATACCCGCGATGTCAAAGGCAAAGAACACATATATCAAGTAAAGACCGATCAGCGCGGGCAGGGCAAAGGCAAAGCGCCGCTTGCGGGCAAACATCGCCTCTACGTCGCTTCGGATCGTGTCGGGGGCGTTGGAGGGGGCTGCTGTCATGGTCATTGTGCGTGCCCCTTGACCAGCACCTTGCGGAAATATCCTGAAAGCTGATCGAAAATCACGATCGTGATGAACAGGATGATGAAGATGGCCATCACCTGATCATACCTGCCCTGGCCCCACTGCATTGCGATCTTCAGGTCATAGCCGATGCCGCCTGCGCCCACGAAGCCGAGAATGGCCGAGGCGCGGATGTTGATCTCGAACCGCATCATGGCATAGCTCAGCCAGTTCGGCGCGACCTGCGGGATGATGCCAAGCAGCATCTGCTGCGTCCAGGTGGAGCCGACCGATTGCAACCCCTCAACCGGTTTGAGGTCGGCATTTTCGGCCACTTCCGAAAAGAGCTTGCCCATCGCTCCCGCCGTGTGCAGCGCAATCGCGATCAGCGCGGGCACCGGGCCGCCGCCCAGGATAAAGATCAGGACCAGCGCCACCACAATTTCGGGCAAAGCGCGCAACCCGTCCAGCAGGCGGCGAAAGACCGGGATCAGCCGGGGCCAGCGGGCAAGGCCGCGTGTCGACCAAAGCGCCAGCACCATTGCCAGAAGCGATCCCGTCAGCGTGGACACGGCCGCGATGTTGATGGTCTGAACAAGGGACGGCAGATATTGCCACATGTATCCCGGCAAATTGGCGCGGTTGGTCCAGGCTTCGGACAGAACCTCGTGGGGAAAGTCGAACAACTGCCCAAGGCCGGGCAGGAAATCGCCCGCATTGCGCTCTTGTGCCGTCTGAAACCCGGCGGCCATAAGGGCCACGAAGAGGATCAGCAAGATACCGGAATACATCCGCTTGCGGCGGACCATGACCATGTATTCTTCAAGCTGCCCCGTCTGCGCACCGCCTGGTACCAGCGTCTGATCGACCATGTCGCCCCCGCAAAAAAGCCGGGCCCCGCAATGTGCGGGACCCGGCAGAACATATTGACGATCAGTTGCCCTGAAGCTTGCGGGCGGCCAGAATGCCCTGGTATTCGTCAAGCGTCACCGGAACGAAATCTTTCGCATCGCCCGCGGCCACGTTGTAGGCACATTCCTTGTCGGTTTCCCACAGGTCCGCCGTCACTTGCGTGACCTTGTCCTTGACGTCCTGCGGCAGCGCCGAACGCACAACCATCGGGCCTTCGGGGATCAGCTTGGATTTCCAGATCTCGACGACGTCGTTCATGTTCACCAGACCCGCATCGGCGGCCTTGCGGAAGGCGCCCGAATTGTAGCCGTCTTCCAAGTTGCCCAAACCGTCGGCCCAGGACACGCCCGCCGCGAAATCGCCGTTGGCCACGCCGACGATGGTCTGCTCATGGCCGCCCGAGAATTTCACTTCGCTGAAATACTGGTCCAGCGGGCCGTATTCCTCGGTCAGCTGCGCGCCCGGAACCAGATAGCCCGAGGTCGAGTTCGGCTCGCCGAACGCAAAGATCTTGCCCTTGGCGTCTTCGATCTTGGTGATGCCGCTGTCCTTGCGGGCAAAGCCGATCGAATAGTAGCCGGTGGAGCCGTCTGCGTTCTGCTTGGTCAGCTTCAGATCAACGGCCTCGGGATCGGTCAGATAGATTTTCGCAAAGGACGAAGCGCCCAGCCAGGCCATGTCGATGGTGCCGCCCAGAAGGCCCTGGATCACGCCATCATAGTCCGAAGGGGTGAAAATCTTGACCGGAACGCCGATCGCGGCTTCCAGCGCGGCGCGGTAGCACTCGTTCGAGGTCAGGCGATCCTGAGCGTTTTCACCGCCCAGAATCCCAAGGTTGAACTCCTTGATCGCGTCCTGTGCAAAAACAGGGGTTGTCAGGGCAGTGGTGACAAGCGTGGCAGCAAGCAGCTTTTTCATCGTAAGGACTCCGGGTTGAGGAAGGCCGCCGCCGTGACGGCAACGGGGTTGGAAACGTCAGGCCCCCAGCATCGTGCTGGCATAGGCTTTGTCGGGGTGCGGCAGGTCTATGGCGGTTGATGTGGCCGCTTCGGAAAAGCTGGCATCGGCGCCGTAGATGTCGCGCGCGGCATTGGTGGTCAGCAGGTCAGGGGTGCCGTCAAACACCACCCGCCCGTCGCGCATGCCGATGATGCGGTCGCAGTAGCGCCGTGCGGTATCAAGGGTGTGCAGGTTGGCGACGACGGTGCGTCCGTCTTCGTCGTGGATGCGCCGCAGCGCCTCCATCACGATCTGGGCGTTCATCGGATCAAGGCTGGCGATCGGTTCATCGGCCAGAATGATCTTGGGGTCCTGCATCAGGGCGCGTGCGATGGCGACGCGCTGCTGCTGGCCACCCGACAGCGCCTCGGCGCGTTTGGCGGCCTGTTCGGCAATGCCAAGGCGTTCCAGAATGCTGATCGCCTTGGCGATATCCCTTGCTGGCCACAGGCTGAACATCGTGGTCAGGGTCGAGGTGCGATTCAAGGTCCCGTGCAGCACGTTCGAGACGACATCCATCCGGGGCACCAGATTGAACTGCTGAAAGATCATTGCGCATTGCGCCTGCCAGGCGCGCTTGTCGCGGCCTTTCAGGCCAAGGATGTTGTTGCCCTCGAACAGCAACTCGCCAGAAGTTGCATCGGACAATCCGTTCATCATGCGCAGCAGCGTCGATTTGCCTGCGCCCGACCGCCCGATGATGCCCACCATGCAGGGGCGTTCAATCAGGAACGTTGCGTTATCGACGGCACGTTTGGTGCCAAAGACTTTCGTCACACCCTGAAAGCTGAGCAGCATATAGATCCGACCCCCATCGCTGGCGCCGAGGTATCGGCGCCCCGTCACAGTCAGGTCTCAGATCGGTGAAGCTTTTGTGACAGGTCTCAGGTGCCTGTGGGGTCTTTGCGCAACGTCTCGAACCGCAGACCAACTGCTGTGCCGGGCGCAAAGCCTGGCCATTCGGACGTGTCGGGCAGGCCGCTGGCAACGGCATCGGGGCCGAGGTAATCGTGCATGGCGGTCTGGTCTTTCAGGTGAAGCCCCAGAAAGGCCGTGGAAAAATGCTGGCCTATGCCGTTCATGCGCACAGTGTCCCAGACCTTGTCGGCGTAATGCTGGAACGGGATGAAATCCAGATGGGGCGACATGGCCCAGCTTTCGGCAGGGGCGGGAATCGGTGCTGCGGCATTGTGTCCTGCGTTCATGAACGTCAGAAGATGGCGGTCGGTGCCGATGCTCTGCGCGAAAATCAGGCGCATGCCGTCTGCGTATCCCGACACTTCATCGACGGAGCCCGCGACGATCAGCGTCGGCACCCGAAGCCCTGCCAGACCCGCCGCATCCCACAATCCGCGCTGCCGCCCCCAGGGGCCGAATGCGATGATGCAGCGGATGCGCGGGTCGGGCAAAGCCTCGTGCGCGGGCGATCCGGCCAGATGGCAGGCCAGAATGTCAAAGGGGGCGGTATCGGGGTGAACGACTGCCGCGTGCGTGATGCCCGCGCCGCCCAACACAAGCGCGCCATACCCCCCCATCGAATAGCCGATCACGCCAACGCGCTGCGTGTCGATCAGCGCGGCTACCGGATGATCTGCCCCCGCAAGTGCATCAATCGCGAATTTCTGATCGCGGGGGCGATGCATCAAGGTCTCACCAAACGCCGCCTGGTCATCGTAGGTAGAGCCGGGATGATCAAGGCTGGCCACCACATAGCCCTTGGAGGCCAGATTTTCCGCCAGATGGCTCATCAGAAAGCGGTTGCCCGGATAACCGTGTGATAGGATGACCAGCGGATAATGCCCCGGTTCGGGTGTGGCGTCACGGCAGGCGGCACCGTGCAACCGGATCGGCGTCACCCCGTCGCGCAGGATCGTATCATAGGTGGTGCCGGGGGGCGTGCCGGGGGCGGCCGGATACCAGACCTCGGTCGGCAACACCCGGTCGACCAGTGGGCCAGTGGCCGAGGTCGCGTTCCTCACGTCAATCTGGCCGGGGTTGACCAGCGTCAGCCGTGCCACCCCCACCGGATGCGGCCCCAAAGCCGCAAGGTCCGGTGCATCGGGGCGGGTGCCGTCAACGCGGTTGGGCGCAGGTATGCTCACGCCCATTCGCCTTTTCGGAACACCGGGGTGCGGGTGCCGTCTGCGCCGATGCCGTCGATATCAACCTCGCCCGACCCGATCATCCAGTCGATATGGATGACGCTTTTGTTGCCACCCTGCGCAGCGATCTGGTCTGGCGTCAGGGCCGCGCCGTTCACAAAGCACTTCGAATAGCATTGGCCCAAGGCAATATGGCAGGCCGCGTTTTCATCAAAGAGCGTGTTGTAGAACAACAATCCACTGGCCGAGATGGGGGAGGAATGCGGCACCAGCGCAACCTCGCCCAAACGCCGCGCGCCCTCATCCGCCTCCAGCACCTTTTGCAGCACGGCCTCGCCACGCGTGGCGTTGGCCTGCACGATGCGGCCGCCTTCGAACTTTACCGCGATATTCTCGATAAGGCTGCCTTGATGCGACAGGGGTTTGGTGGCGCGGACATGGCCCTCGACGCGCTGGGCGTGGGGGGTGGTGAACACCTCTTCGGTGGGAATGTTGGGGTTGCATATGATGCCGTTCTGCGCCTGCGACGCACCACCCGCCCATTCGTGCCCATCGGCCAGCCCCACCGTCAGATCGGTGCCCGGCCCCTTGAAATGCAGCGCCGCAAAGCGGTTGCCATTCAGCCAGGCCGACCGTTTGGCAAGGTTCGCGTTATGGGCGGCCCAGTCGGCCACCGGATCGGCACCCGTGATGCGCGAGGCGGCGTAGATCGCGTCTGTCAGCGCCTGAACGGCCTCGCCCTCGGGCAGATCGGGAAACACCAGCCGCGCCCATGCCGGGCCGGGATAGGCCACGATGTTCCAGTTTATGTGAAATTCCGAGATCATCTTCAGCGCGGGCTGATAGGCCATCGCATTGGCCTTGCCCGCGCGCGAAACCTTGGCCGGGTCTTGCTCGGACAAGAGCATCGGGTTGTCGCCGACAATCGCCAGCCGCGCGGTATTCGCGCCAAATGCCTTGGCCATGCCTTCATAAAGCCAGCCCGGCGCGCGATCGAAACTGTCATCCCGCGCGCTTTCAAACCGCGCCAGCGTCACCGCCTCGTCCGACAGCAGCGGTGTCACCAGCCCCGCGCCCGCCCGATACGCCGCCGCTGCAATCTTGCGCACAAGGGGCAAGGCGCTGACGGGCGCCGTCAGAAAAAGATCCTGCCCCGGTTGCAGGTTCAGCCCCGTGCGCACCGTGACCTCGGCCATCCGGTCCAGCATGTCATCAAGCGGAGTGTGGTCTTTCATGGTATCCTCTGACGTGATTTCACTGCGGCATCGTCGCCCCAACGGCTTGCGGTTGCAACGGGTACCAGCGGCAATTTGCCAATCGGCTGCTAGACATTTTGCGCGCGGCGGATCACGGTTTCGCGACAGCGGTATTGGGGGGCATCCATGCAGGATCAGATTCACTGGGCAGGGGCAACCGGGCCCGATTTCACCGCGCGTCCGGCGCATCGCGACTGGCTGATGGATCAGGCGCGACGGTTGTTCGCGCTGTTCCAGCACAACGCGGTGGACCCATCGGGCGGGTTTCATCCGCTGGCCACGGATGGCCGCCCTTTGCCCACGCCGAACCGTGGCCTGCACGAAACCACGCGGATGGTGCATTGCTTTTCTCTCGCGCAGCGTCTGGGCCTGCCGGCGGCGGACCGGATGATTGATCACGGCATGTCCTATCTGTGGAACACGCACCGCGACGCGGGGCAGGGCGGATATTTCTGGACCGTTGCCGACGGTGCCCCGGTCGATTCCACCAAACAGGCATATGGCCATGCCTTCGTACTGCTGGCCGCCGCTTCGGCCAAATCCGTGGGCCACCCCGATGCCGACCGCCTGCTTGATGATGTGACCGACATTCTTCTGACCCGCTTTTGGGATGATACCGCCGGTGCCGCGCGCGAGGAGTTCACCGCCGAGTGGCAACCGCTTGGCCCCTACCGTGGCCAAAACTCCAACATGCACCTGACCGAGGCGCTGATGGCCGCCCATGCCGCCACCGGGAGGCGCGATTATCTGGTGATGTCCGAACGCATCGCGGGTCTGATCATCAATCGCCACGCCCGCGCCCTGGAGTGGCGGGTGGGCGAGCATTTCACGGAAAGCTGGGAGCTGGACCGAGCCTATGCCGGCAACCCGATGTTCCGCCCCGCAGGTCACACGCCGGGCCACGCGCTGGAATGGAGCCGGCTTCTGGCCGAATTGTGGGATCACGGTGGCCGCGCCCAAGGCTGGATGATCGAGGCCGCGCGCGCGCTGTTTCTGGAAACCTGCCGCATCGGCTGGGCATCTGATACCGGCGGATTCTACTACACGATGGACTGGGACAACCGCCCCGACCGCGCCGACCGCTTCTGGTGGCCCTGCTGCGAAGGCATTGCCGCGGCATCAGTGCTGCGCAAGGCGGGAGGAGATCAGCGGTTCGAGGATTGGTATCGCCGCATCTGGAGCTTTGCCGCCACCCACCTGATCGATCCCGCCAACGGCGGCTGGTTCCCCGAACTTGGGCCTGACCTTTTGCCACTGGAAAACGTGTTCAGCGGCAAGCCCGACATCTATCATTCCGTGCAGGCCTGCCTGATCCCGCTGGTTCCGGCGACGGGAGGCGTGACGCGGGGGTTGGGTTGAGGGAAGTAATCCCCCCGAAAACAAGGTGCATTATCGGAGTCTACTGCAATGTGATGGTTTCCATTTATCGCACGCTGTTGAAGGATGAACAAACCGCACAATTCTGTAGTTTTGCTTCTGAAAAAAAAGGGAAAACACACTAGAAGGCGGTGGGAGGGCGACGTTGCTACCGACCTACACGGCATGTGTTTTCAGCGAACACTTGCAAATGCAGAGTGATCAGACCTGTTGAGCAGAATGCCAAGTGGTGCGGGAACGAGGTTCATCCCTGCCGGAACTCTCCCCTCACCCCGCGAACGCTGCCGCCATCAGCCGCTTGGTATAGTCATCCCTTGGCGCGTCCAGCACCTGTTCGGGCGTGCCTTCCTCGACCAAGCGTCCGTCCTTCATCACCATGATGTGGTCCGACATGGCACGGACCACGGCAAGATCGTGGCTGATGAAAAGGTAGCTCAGGTTGTGCGCCGCCTGCAAATCGCGCAGCAAATCAACGATCTGGCGTTGCACCTGCCGATCAAGGGCCGAGGTCGGCTCGTCCAGCACCACGAGGCGGGGTTTCAGGATGATCGCGCGGGCAATGGCGATGCGCTGGCGCTGGCCGCCGGAAAACTCGTGCGGATATCGGTTGCGCAAGGCGGGGTCCAGTTGCACCTCCTCCAGCGCTTGTGCCGCGCGCAGGTCGCGGTCACGGGCCGACATGCGGGGGTCGTGCACCAAAAGCCCCTCGGTCACGATCTGGCCCGCCGTCATCCGCGGCGAAAGCGATCCGAACGGGTCTTGCATCACGATCTGCAATTGCCGTCGCAGGGGGCGCATCTCGGCCACGCCCAAGCTGGCAATATCGCGGCCTTCAAACCGGATCGCACCCTGGCAGGGCATCAGGCGCAGAAGGGCGCGCGCAAGGGTGGATTTGCCCGAGCCGGACTCGCCCACGATGCCGATCGTCTGACCCTGCCGCAGATGCACCGACACGTTATCCACGGCGCGCAGAATGGTCGGCTTGCCGCCCAGAAATCCGCCGCCCAGCCGGAACTCCACTCCGATCCGGTCGCCTTGCAGGATGACGGGCGCATCGTCGGAGGGCGGCGCCTTGGTGCCCGAGGGTTCGGCATCCAGCAGCGCTCGGGTATAGGCGTGGCGCGGGTTCGCAAAGACCTGCGCTGTCGGGCCATCCTCCACCACCTCGCCCTGGCGCATGACGTAGACCCGGTCGGCAATGCGTTTCACGACGCCCAGATCATGCGTGATGAACACCATCGCCATGCCGAACTGCTGCTGCAGGCCCTTCATCAGATCAAGGATTTCGGCCTGGATCGTCACATCCAGCGCCGTCGTCGGCTCATCCGCGATCAGGAGGTCGGGAGTGTTGGCCAGGGCCATAGCGATCATCACGCGCTGGCGCTGGCCGCCCGACAATTCGTGCGGATAAGACCGCATCCGTCGTGCGGGATCGGGGATTTTCACGAGGGTCAGCATCTCGATGGCGCGGGCCCTGGCTGCCGAACGGCTGCCGCCCTGATGCCGCAGGATCGGCTCCATAAGCTGATCGCCGATGCGGTACAGCGGGTCAAGCGAGGTCATCGGCTCCTGAAAGATCATCGTGATCCTGGCACCACGGATCCGGTTCAACTCCGATTTGCGCAGGCCCACAAGGTTCGTTCCACGATAGTCTGCCACACCTGTGGCCTGCCCATTCGACGCCAACAGCCCCATCGCGGCCATCATCGACTGGCTTTTGCCCGAGCCGCTTTCGCCCACGATCGCCACGGTTTCACCGGGCGCTACGGTCAGGTTCAAACCCTTTACGGCGGGCACCGGGCCATCAAGCGTATCGAACGAAACGCGCAGATCGCGCAGGGTCAGGATCGGGTCCATCTCAGCGGTCCTTCGGGTCAAGCGCGTCGCGCAATCCATCGCCGATGAAGTTCAGCGCGAACAAGGTGGAAATCAGAAAGAACGCCGGAAAGAACAACAGCCAGTTGGCGTAGGGCATGTTTTTCGCCCCCTGGGATATCAGAACACCCCAGCTTGACATCGGTTCCTGCACGCCAAGGCCAAGATAAGACAGAAAACTTTCCAGGATGATCACCTGCGGCACCAGAAGCGTCATGTAAATCGCCACCGGCCCCAGAAGATTGGGCACGATGTGGCGCGCAAGAATACCTGCGCGCGTGACGCCCAGAGCCTCGGCCGCCTGAACATATTCCTGCCGCTTGATCGACAGCGCCTGCCCGCGCACGATCCGAGCCATGTCAAGCCACAGAACGGCCCCCACGGCCAGGAACATCAGTACGAAATTGCGGCCAAAGAACACGACCAGCATGATGACGAAAAAGATGAAGGGAAGCGAGTACAGGATGTCGACGATGCGCATCATCACCTCGTCGGTTTTCCCGCCGATGAACCCCGCCGCCGCCCCGTAAACCACCCCGATCACCACTGCCACAAGGCCCGCCAGCAACCCGATGGCAAGCGACACGCGGCCCGCGATCAGCGTGCGGGTCAGAAGATCACGCCCCGTCGCATCGGTGCCGAACAGAAAGTATTTCTGAGCCACATCCGCCGTGATCGTGGCCGACAGACCGTCGGCGGCAATCTTGGTGGCCTTCGCATCCTCGAACATGTCCGAGCGGTCGATATAGCGCGTAACCCGATCATCTATCGGGCGTTTCGAGGTGACGTGCATGGTGACCTTGCCGCCCTCGCGGGTCCATTCGGCAAGCTCCAGCCGGCCGCGCCGCACTGCATCTTCGGCCGCGGGCCTGATCATTTCGGTGGTGGGATAGGGGGCAAGGCTGGGCGCGACACGCGTGTAGTTCTGGTGGATGGTAGAAAACGCGTTCGGCGTCAGCATCGGCCCGACGATGCAGATCAGCGCCATGAAGCCAAGGTAGATCAGGCTGATCATCGCGGCGCGGTTGGCTTTGAGCCGTGCCCAGGCATCGGCCCAGAGCGAGCGACCGGCGGTGGGGGCGGAAATATCAGTCATAGCGCACCCGTGGGTCGACGATTGCATAAAGAATGTCGACGATCAGATTGAAAAATATGGTGAAAACGGCAACGATCACAACCGTTCCCATGACCACGGTATAGTCGCGGTTCAGGGCGGATTCGACGAAATAGCGGCCAATTCCGGGTATGCCAAAGACCGTCTCGACAATGATCGAACCCGTAAGCAAGGCCGCCGCAGCCGGCCCGGCATAGGATATCACCGGCATCAAGGCACCCCGGAACGCATGGCGGATCACCACCGAATAGTCGGAAAGCCCCAACGCCCGCGCCGTTCGGATATGGTGCGAGCGCAGGCTTTCGATCATCGACCCGCGCATCAGGCGGGCAACGACGGCCAGTTGCGGCAACATCAGTGTCAGCACCGGCCCCACGGTGTTGATGAACGCGCCGCCGTTCCAGCCGCCGACGGGAAACCATTTCAGCGACAGCGCGAAGGTCAACTGGAACAGCGGCGCAATCACGAAGGTGGGGATCGTGCTGCCTGCCGTGGCGGTGGCAATCACCGCGTAGTCGGCCAGCCTGTTCTGGCGCAGCGCCGCGATGATGCCCATCGCCGAGCCGATCACCAAAGCCAGCACCAAAGCCGTGGCCCCAAGCTGGATCGAGATTGGCAGACCCGCCTGAAACATCTCGGCCACGGTGAACTCGGGGCGCGTGTAGCTTGGCCCGAAATCACCCACGGCCAGCGCCTTGAGGTAGTTCCAGTACTGCTGCCAAAGCGGCAGGTCCAGTTGATACAGCTTTTCCAGATTGGCCTTGATTGCCGGGTTCAGCCCCTTTTCCTGATTGAACGGTCCGCCGGGGGCGACGCGCATCAGAAAGAATGACAGCGTAACAATCACGAACAGCGTGGGGATTGCGGTCAGAAACCGCTTGATCACATAGCGCAGCATCGGGTTGCCTTTCGCAAGTGCGGTGCCGCTCCGAACCGGGCGGCACCGAGGGGTCAGATCACTTGCTCAGAAAGCGGGTCGGATGGATGTCCATCACGTTTTCCTGATAGCCTTTCAGCTTGTCGGAAATGACCTCGTGGTAGCTGTAGTTCAAAAGCGGCACGACACACAGATCGCGCGCCACGCCAATCGCTTCGGCTTCGGACAGAAAGCCCATCCGCTTGGCGGGGTCAGCCTCGGCTGCGGCTTTCGCCAGAAGCGCGTCATACTCGGGGTTGGAATAGACGGCATAGTTGTTGCCCGCCCCGGTCTTGCAAAGGGCCAGAAAGTTTTCCGGGTCCTTGTAATCGGCGATCCAGCCCGCGCGGGCGATGTCGAAATCGCCGTGCGTTTCAAGAAAGCCGTAGTGGGTGGAGGTGTCGGTGTTCAGCAGGGTGACGTTCACGCCAAGCGGTTTCAACTGTTCCTGAATCGCCACGGCGGTATTCGTGTGGTTTTCCGAGGTGTTGAACCGGATTTCCATGTTAAGCGGGTTGGCTTCGGAATAGCCGAGCTTTTCCAGAACTGCGCGGGCCGCATCTTCGCGGTCAAGCTGGGTCATGTCGGCATAGGGCAGCTTGCTGTCGGTGTAGCCGTCAATTCCGGGCGGAACAAAGGAATAGGCGGGGATCATGGTGTTCTGCCAGACTTCCTCGGCCAGATAATCGCGGTCAATCGCCATCGAGATGGCCTGACGCAATTCGACATTGTCCCACGGGGCGCTGTCGACCTTGAAGGCATAGTAATAGGTGCCCAGATAAGGACCGACTTTTACCTGATCACCGAATTTCGCCTTGATGTCTTTCAGTTGCTCGGTCGGGAAATCGTCGTTCATGTCCAACTCGCCCGCCTCGAACCGCTTCATCGCGGCAGAGCGGTCTTCGGTGGGGTAGTAGTTGACGGTATCAATCGCGACATTGGCGGCATCAAAGAAGGCCGCGTTCTTGGTCAGCACGATCTTGTCGTTGGGGGTAAAGCTGGTCAGCGTGAACGCGCCGTTCGACACAAGATTGCCGGGCTTGGTGAAATCGGCACCCAGCGCTTCGACATTGGCCTTGCTGACCGGATAGGTCGCCTGATGTGTCAGCATTTCCAGAAAATAGGGGGTGGGCGCATTCAGCGTTACCTCGAACGTGCCTGCATCAACGGCCTTGACGCCCAGCGTATCGGGTTTGGCCTTGCCTGCGGTGATATCTTCGGCCCCCACAACCGGGGCCAGCATATAGGCATATTCGGCGGCAGTTTCGGGGTTTACCACGCGCTGCCATGCAAAGACGAAATCATCGGCGGTGACGGGGCTGCCGTCCGACCAGGTGGCCCCGGTGCGCAGCTTGAAGGTGTAGACCTTGCCATCATCCGAAACCGTCCAGCTTTCGGCAGCACCCGGAATAACCTTGGCCGCCGCATCCTGCGCCGTCAGGCCCATGAACAGATCACGCAGGATGTTGGCCTCGTACACGGTCGAAGTCTTGTGCGGATCAAGTGATTCCGGGTCAGCCGAGTTGCCGCGGTTCAGCACGGTTTCGGCGAAAGCGCCGCTGGTCAGCGCGATCAGACTGCCGGTCAGCAGAAGGGTTCGCAGGGTGATGGTCATGTGTCGTCTCCCGTTGGTGGTGTGCGGGGATGTCCTTGCCCCGCACCCGTTTGAAGGCCCGCCCAAGGTGGCGGGGGCCGAACCCCTTGGGGGGTATCGGCAAATCGGTCGGTCGCGCGCACCATCGCATCGGCAATCCCCGGCTCGCGGCCCATGTGGCCTGCATCGGGGATGACGTGCAGTTGCGCGTCGGGCCATTCCTGTGCCAGCAGCCAGGCCGTCTCAAGCGGTGTGACTACATCGTAGCGCCCGTGGATGATGGCACCAGGCAGGCCGCGCAAGAGATGCGCCTGTTTCAAAAGCCAGCCATCTTCGGCAAAGAAGCCCTTGTGCATGAAATAGTGGCATTCGATGCGCGCAAAGGCGATGGCAAAATGATCATCGGCAAAGTCTGCGATCGTGGCGGGGTCGGGGATCAGCGACAGGGCCGATGCCTCCCAAGTGGCCCAGGCCCTTGCACACACCAGCGCCTCGGCCCGGTCTGGCCCGGTCAGGCGGCGGTGATAGGCGGCGACCAGATCGCCGCGTTCGGCAAGCGGTATCGCGGCAAGGTAGGCGGCAAAAGCCTCGGGGTAAAGAAAGCTTGCCCCTTGCTGGTAGAACCAGTCAATCTCGGCCTGCCGGACGGTAAAGACGCCGCGCAGCACCAGTTCGGTCACACGCGCGCGGTGGATGATTGCGTAGGCAAGTGCCAGCGTTGACCCCCATGAGCCGCCCACCACCTGCCAGCGCCCGATCCCCAGATGCAAACGCAGCGCCTCGATATCGGCGACCAGATCCCAGGTTGTGTTTGCCTCCAGGCTGGCATGCGGGGTGGACTGACCGCAGCCGCGCTGATCCATCAGGATGATACGATACCGCGCGGGGTCATGGCATTGGCGCAAATAGGGTGAAATCCCGCCCCCCGGCCCGCCGTGCAGCATGATCACGGGCTTGCCGTCGGGGTTGCCACATTCCTCGTAATAAAGATCATGCCCGCCTCCCACCGCCAGCCGCCCCGTGGCACGGGGCGAAAGGGCCGGGTAAAGCGCGCGGCGCTGGGTCATGCGGGGATCGTCCTTTGCGGGGGCGGGGTCAGCAGGGTTCAGGTCGCGGAACACGCCCCGATTGCAAGAGATTAGCGATTGCACAGTCAAAAGCACCGGCTTTTTTGGGGGAATGGCATCTGACCTGGCGTCATCGGCAAAACGTCTCGCATCCGGTCCCGCGGCGATGTGCGATGTGCAGCGTTTGGCTGGCATCTTTGCGACGGACCCTCTAGATTGCAGCGAAACGCTCAGGGCGCGATTGCGCGCACTTCTGGCCCCAAAAAGACGGATGCACGCATGAACGGCTTTACCTTGTGGATACAGGACGCGATGCTGTGGCTTCACACGGCGATGCCATGGTCGGAAAATGCCGCCGTCTGGATCGGGATCGGCTTTCTGGGGCAGGCGCTCTTTTCGGGCCGGTTCCTTGTGCAATGGCTGGTCAGCGAGATCCGGCGCGAAAGTGTGGTGCCGGTGGCGTTCTGGTTCTTTTCACTGGCCGGCGGGATCACGCTGCTGACCTATGCGGTCTGGCAGCAAGATATCGTGATCATCAGCGGTCAGTTGTTCGGCCTTCTGGTCTATGTGCGCAATCTGATGTTGATCCGCAAGAAATCATCACGCGATGATGGAACGGCTGCTGAATGACCCCGACCCCACAGGTCAGCGTGGTTCTGCCTGCCAAGGACGAATCCGCCAGTATCATGGCGGTGGTCGAAGCGATAGCGGCGGCACTGGATGATATCCCGCACGAGATCGTGGTGGTCGATGACGGGTCGGGCGATGACATGCTGGCGGTGTTGCAGGCGATGGCCCCCGGCCTGCCGCAGTTGCGCATCCTGCATCACGATCTCGC
>JBGSRQ010000447.1:0-6939 GCA_041737515.1 Rhodobacterales bacterium
ACAGCACGTTCTGCTGCTCGGTTTCGTCCAGGCCCAGTTGCCGGGCCAGGATGCGGGCGGCCACCCGGTCGAGTCCATCCACGCCCGACAACCCTTCCCTCCTTCACGATCACACAACCGACCGCCGGGTTTGGCCACACCCGCCCAAGCCCCCGCGCCGCAAGGGCCAGGGCATGGGCCATGTGATCCGTGTCGCTCACTCGTCCGGCGCACCTGTCGGGCGCAATTCGGAAACGAATTTGTCGAAATCATCCGCGGCCTGGAAGTTCTTGTAAACGCTGGCAAAACGCACATACGCCACGGTGTCTATCCGGGCCAGACTTTCCATCACGATATCGCCGATGGACCGGCTTGGAATATCGGTTTCCCCCAGGGATTCCAGCCGCCGCACAATGCCCGAAATCATCTGATCAATCCGCTCGGGGTCGATCGGGCGCTTCTGCATCGAGATGCGGATCGCGCGTTCCAGTTTGTCACGGTCAAAATCCTCGCGCTTGCCAGAGGATTTTATCACGACCAGATCGCGCAACTGCACCCGCTCGTAGGTGGTAAAGCGGCCCCCGCAGGCCGGGCAAAAGCGCCTGCGCCGGATCGAGACGTGATCCTCGGCCGGGCGGCTGTCCTTCACCTGAGTGTCAATGTTTCCGCAAAATGGGCAGCGCATGGCTTCCCCCCTTATTTTGTTCTGTCCTGCCTCTAGCGCCGGGGTTTGCCCCGGTCATCTGCGCTAACTATAGGAGAGGTTGGCAGGTTTCGGGTAGAACAAATTTGCAGCCACTGCATATGCCATATGCGGTGTGGCGGCGCGGACTCAGGCCGATTTTACACGATTGTGACCGGACATCCTGGGCAGGAGTGCTACGTTGCCTGCCAGCCAATCAGAAGGAGGCCAGGATGACCCGCATGACCGCCAAGGATTTCAGCCCGGAGTTGCTGGAACTTTATGATTACTACGCCCACGGCATCATCTCGAAACGCGAGTTTCTGGACCGGGCGGGCAAGTTTGCGGTCGGCGGGTTGACCGCGATGGCCCTGTTGGGGGTCATGAGCCCCGATTACGCAATGGCCGAACAAGTGTCATTCAACGACCCGGATATCATCGGCGAATACATCACCTACGCCTCGCCCAACGGCAATGGCGAGGTGCGCGCTTACCGGGTGCGTCCCGCTGCTGCCACGGGCAAACTGCCTGCGGTTGTGGTGGTGCACGAAAATCGCGGCCTCAACCCCTATATCGAGGACGTAGCACGCCGTCTGGCCAAGGCGGGCTTTCTGGCACTGGCCCCGGACGGGCTGACCAGTGTCGGCGGTTATCCCGGCAATGACGAAAAGGGCAAAGAGTTGCAGGCGACCGTTGATGGCACCAAGCTGATGAACGATTTCTTTGCCGGCATCGAATATCTGATGGCCGACGAAGGATCGACAGGTCGCGTCGGCATTACCGGTTTTTGCTATGGCGGCGGTGTCGCAAATGCGGCGGCAGTGGCCTATCCCGAACTGGGCGGGGCGGTGCCGTTTTATGGCCGCCAGCCCGCTGCAGCCGATGTGCCTAAGATCAAGTCACCGCTCCTGATCCATTACGCGGGGCTGGATGAGCGGGTGAATGCAGGCTGGCCCGAGTATGAAGCGGCGTTGAAAGCGGCAGGCACCACCTATGAAGCGTTTGTATATGATGGCGTGAACCACGGCTTTCACAACGATTCCACACCGCGCTATGACGAGGCTGCGGCGGATCTTGCGTGGGACCGCACGATTGCGTTCTTCAAGGCCAACCTCGCCTGACCCCCTGCCCTGTTCGGCTTAACGGTCGAATAGGGAAAACGGGTAAATGTCATCGAGCGAACAGAAATTTCCGGTCGCATGGCCCAGCGAGACGCTGGTCTTGTCGCTGCCGAAAATGCTCAGGCCGGGATCAACTGCCTTGGCGGGGTCAAGCGTAAAGATGATTCCCTGCCCCTGTTTGCGCGGCGGCGGCGAAGCGCGGTAAATCCGCGTCGCAGCGGGCAGGTTCAGCACCCGCACCGCATAATCGCCCGCCGCACACCAATAGGCCGTTTCGGTACCGACATTGCGGAACGGCACCTCGATTTCCGACGCACTAAGCTGTCGCGCCTCAAGCCCGTTGCGGGCGGTAAAGGCGTTTGCAGGGGCAGCAAGGGCAAAGGCGGCAAGAATAAGAACGGGGCGCATGAGGCGGGACTCCTGATGTTTCATGCCAAGGAATATGGGGCATTTGTCGGGAAAGTCTGCAGACCGGGCGATCAAGCTTGTGCGAGGGCGGCGGCTGGAGCAGGTTTTGCGCGCGCGTGAATCCGCGTCCTGCACAACTCGATCCTAGCCGCTTGCAGCGGAGCGACGCACCTCTTTGACCGCGCCCGGATTGCGCTTTTGGGTTGTCACACCGTCATTGATCCAGAAAACTCCGCAACTTGCGTGACCGGCTCGGATGCTTCAACTTCCGCAAAGCCTTCGCCTCGATCTGGCGGATGCGTTCGCGGGTCACCGAAAACTGCTGGCCCACTTCCTCAAGCGTGTGGTCGGTGTTCATGCCGATGCCGAACCGCATCCGCAGCACCCGCTCTTCGCGCGGGGTGAGGCTGGCCAGAACCCGCGTCGTGGTTTCCTTCAGGTTTTCCTGAATCGCCGATTCAAGCGGCAGAATCGCGTTCTTGTCTTCGATGAAATCGCCAAGCTGACTGTCTTCTTCGTCGCCGATCGGCGTTTCCAGCGAAATCGGTTCCTTGGCGATCTTCATCACCTTGCGGACCTTCTCCAGCGGCATCTGCAGTTTTTCGGCCAGCTCCTCGGGCGTCGGTTCGCGGCCGATTTCGTGTAGCATCTGACGGCCGGTGCGCACCAGCTTGTTGATCGTCTCGATCATATGCACCGGAATACGGATCGTGCGGGCCTGGTCTGCGATCGAGCGCGTGATCGCCTGACGGATCCACCACGTCGCATAGGTGCTGAACTTGTACCCGCGCCGGTATTCGAACTTGTCGACGGCCTTCATCAGGCCAATGTTGCCTTCCTGAATAAGATCAAGGAATTGCAGGCCGCGGTTCGTGTATTTCTTGGCGATGGAAATCACCAGACGCAGGTTCGCCTCGACCATTTCCTTTTTGGCCTGGCGCGCCTCTTTCTCGCCCTTTTGCACCTGATTGACGATGCGGCGGAATTCGGAAATGTCGACGCCGATATATTGGCCGACCTGATTCATCTCGGCGCGCAATTCGTCAACCTTGTCGCGGCTTTTCTCCATCAGCGCCTGCCAGCCGCGCCCGGCTTTTGCAGCCATCCGGTCGGCCCATTCGGGGTCAAGCTCGAACCCCTGATATTCGTCGATGAATTCGCGGCGGTTGATCCGGGCGGCATCGGCAAGCTTGACCATGCCCGAATTGATCGACATGATCTTGCGGTTGATGCCGTAAAGCTGGTCGATCAGCGCCTCGATGCGGTTGTTGTGCAGGTGCAATTCGTTGACCAACAACACAATTTCCGAACGCAGCTTCTGATACGCCGCCTCGTCCGTTGCCGAATAGCGCCCCGATGAGGCCATCGTGGCCTGCATCCGCTGGTCCTGCATTTCAGACAGGCGGATGTAATCATGTGCGATCAGGTCAAGCGTTTCCAGCACGCGCGGCTTAAGCGCCGCCTCCATCGCGGCCAGCGACATGTTGGAGGCTTCGTCATCCTCATCGTCATCGTCGGAATCAACGTTGGAAAGCGGGTTGCCGTCGGCATCAAGCTCGGGGTCGGATGACCCGCCGCGCGCAGCCCCCGTGGCGGTGCTGACGCCTTCGACCGATGCGCCTTCCATCTCGTCGTCGCCATCCAGCGACCGCCCGAACGTGGTCTCAAGATCAATCACATCGCGCAGCAGAATGTCTTCGGACAAAAGTTCGTCGCGCCAGATGGTGATGGCCTGAAACGTCAGCGGGCTTTCGCAAAGCCCCAGGATCATCGTGTTTCGGCCGGCCTCGATCCGCTTGGCGATGGCAATCTCGCCCTCGCGGCTCAGCAGTTCCACCGACCCCATTTCGCGCAGATACATCCGCACCGGATCATCGGTACGGTCCAGCGTTTCTGTGGTGGACCCGGCAACCGCAACCTCGCGCGAGGTCGAGGCGGTCTCGACCAACTCGCCCACCGGCTCACCCTCTTCAGCCTCATCGTTTTCGATGACGTTGATGCCCATTTCCGAAAGCATCGACATCACGTCTTCGATCTGTTCCGACGATACCTGTTCGGGCGGCAGCACGGTATTCAGCTGATCATAGGTGATGTAGCCGCGCTCGCGCGCATCCGCGATCATCCGCTTTACGGCGGCCTGACTCATATCAAGCGAGGAATCGGCATCCTGCTCGTCCGGTTTGGCGTCGTCGGTGTCTTTGAGTGCCATGAAAGCTCCTGAACGGGTCGGTGGGGCGAATCAGTTCGAATCACTTTTGTCTGCTGCGAATCAATAACGCGAATCACGTCAGGGGAAAGGGTCTAGCCCTTATTCTTTACCCAAACCTGACGATCCAGAAGGTCTTGTAGATGTTTTTGCATCGCTGCGCGGTCCTCGCCCATGGTTGCGTTGTCTTCCAGCGGGCTGCGTTCGGCCCGGTCACGGGCTGCGCTTGCCTGAGCCAACCGCCAGGTCAGGCCTTCGTCGACCAGCCCCGCCATATCTTCTATCGCATCGTCGATCTCGCGCCGCATGCCACGCCGTGCTTCCAGCTTGGCCAGCCCTTCGGCCACGCACATCTGCGCCAGTTCGCGGTCGGCCTGATTGCGCACCGGGGGTGCGGTAGCGACATGGCTTTGCGCGAACAGGCTTTCAAGGACCGCCGGGACTTCGGCCATGATTTTTTGCCGGAACGCCGCGGGATCCTGCGTGTCGGCGTGGCGCAGAAGGCAGCCGCGCAACGCATCATGGCCGGGGGCGACCAGCACCAGCGTTTCGATTTCGGCCTCGTGGCGGCGGATCAGCGCGGGATGCACGATCAACGTCGCCAGAAGCAGGGACTCGAGCGTGTAGGCCTCGGCCGGAAGATTGCCCGGCGTGGCCAGAACGGATGCGCGGGTGCCTGCGGTGGCTGGTAATGCCTCGGCCACCCGCTTTTGCCCCGGCACGAATGGGCGTGAAGGCTTGCGGTCCTGCTGGCCAAAAAGCGCCGCGCGCAGGCGCTTGATATCGTCGCCGTAATGGGCACGGATCGAAGCGTCCTTGATCCGCATCAGTGCGGCGCGCAACGATTTGTCCAGTGTCGCCTTGCGTTCGGGGCTGTCGAACACCCGGCCTTCGGTTTCGCGTTGCCAAAGCAGGTTGACCATCGGCTGGGCCGCATCAATCACCGCCTGCATCGCGGGTGCGCCTTGCGCTTTGAGCAGATCATCAGGGTCCATCCCTCCCGGCAGCACCGCAAAGCGCACGCCCTGCCCCGCCTCCAGCAACGGGAGCGCCAGATCAATCACCCGCAGCGCAGCGCGGATGCCCGCCGTGTCGCCATCAAGTGCGATCACCGGTTCGGGATGCACACGCCACATCAGACGCAACTGGTCTTCGGTTATGGCGGTGCCCAAAGGGGCAACGGTCGCCCCAAAACCAGCCTCGACCAGGGCGATCACATCCATGTAGCCTTCGGCCACGATCAGCGTCTGGCCCTTGCCCGACGCCTCACGGGCGGGACCAAGGTTGAAAAGATTGCGGCCCTTGTCGAACAGCTCGGTTTCCGGCCCGTTCAGATATTTTGCCCGCGCATTGGGGTCCAGACTGCGGCCCCCAAGACTGATCGCGCGGCCCCTTGCATCGCGGATCGGAAAGATGATGCGGCCGCGGAACCGGTCGTAGATGGAGCCGTCATCGGCCCGCGCACAAAGCCCTGCATCCACGATCAGATCGGGGGCTATGCCCTTGGCCGTCAGCGCCGTGAACACGCCTTGCCGCGCATCTGGTGCCCAGCCGATATCCCACCGCGCCTGTGCATCAGGCGGCAGCCTGCGGCGCAAAAGATAGTCGCGTGCCGTGGCCCCACCGCCGGTTTGCAATTGCAGGCGGAACCATTTGACCGCTTCATCCATAACTTGCGCCAGTTGCGTGCGCCGGTCGGCCTTGGCTGCGGCCTGCGGATCGCGCGCGGGCATCTGCATCCCCGCCTCGCGCGCAAGAATTTCGACCGCCTCCATGAAGCTCACGTTTTCCGTTTCGCGCACAAAGCTGACAGCGTCGCCCTTGGCGTGGCAGCCAAAGCAGTAATAAAACCCCTTGCGGTCATCAACGTGAAAGCTTGCCGATTTTTCCTGATGGAACGGGCATAGCGCCCACATGTCGCCCTTGCCCTGGTTTGATTTGCGGGCATCCCAAACGACCTTGCGCGACACCACCTGCGAGAGGGAGACGCGCGCGCGCAATTCTTCGATGAAATTCGGCGGGAGACTCATGCCCTCCAATATGGGCGAGCAGCGCGCGGAGTCCAGCGGGCAGCGCGCGTTGCATGCGTTGGGGGACCTTGCGTCCCCCAAACCCCCCGCAGGATACTTGTGAACAGAAAAAGGCGTTCAGGCCAGAATCGCCGACGCTATGCGATGGAAAATCCGCGCGCCGATGGGGATCAGGTCATCGGGGAAATCGTAATCGGGGTTGTGCAGGGCGGCATGGTTCTGGCCCGCACCAAGGAACAGCATCGCGGATTTGCAGCCGACAAGATTGCCGAAACGCCCGAAATCCTCGGACCCGCGCATCGGCAGATCGCCGGGTTCGTGCGGGATGCGCAGGTGATCAAGCACGGCAGCGATGTGGGCCGTGGCCTCCGGATGGTTCGTGCAGGCGGCAAAATCGTCGTGCCAGCTTATGTCGGGCGCAAACCCTTGCGCCCCATCCTGGACCAAAGCCACCGCCGCGGCGCGCAAATCGGCCATCGGTGCGTCGAGCATCGTGCGCAGCGTGGCCCATAG
>JBGSRQ010000454.1:0-6126 GCA_041737515.1 Rhodobacterales bacterium
AGGATCTGGCCGCCCAGACCGCCGCCGATGATCCCGATGATCGAGTTCAAAAGCGGGCCCTGGGACAGATTTTTCATAATTGCGCCTGCGCCGTTGCCGCCAACGGCGCCGGCGATCAGACTGATGATAAGTTCCATGACACTCTTTCCTTACCTTCGGGTTTGAACCCGGTTCCCTCATACCGGGATCATTGTCCCGGCTGGAGCAACAGTCGCAGAGGAATCATGATCCGGCAAGGATGTCGTGCGACATAAGGGAAGGGGTCAGCGCGGTGTCAGAACCGGCTCGGTTGCGCGGAACGCGGGTCGCTGGCGCAGGGCAGCAAGGCGCGCGGTCAGGGCGGGGTATGCGGTCAGCATCTGTTCGCCCTCTTTGGCCAGCGCAAAATAGGCCAGCATCGGCCCCAGATGCAAATCGGCAAAGGTTACATCACTGGCCAGCACCCGACCTTCAACCGCAATCGTCTCCAGCGCGCCCAGAACCCGTGGGGCGGCGGCAAGGCCTGCGGCAAGTTCCTCGGGCACCGGGTCTTCGCCTTCCAGCGGGCGAAAGACACTGTGCGCGAACACCTGCCGGATCAGCGGCCAGTAGCCGTAATTGTCGAAGATCGAGATCACCTGTACCATCCGCGCCATCGCCAGCGGGTCTTTCGGCGTCAGGCAGGGGTCGGGAAACTGCGCATCGACATAGCGCAGGATCGCGGCGGTTTCGTACAGGATGAAGCCATCGTGATCCAGCACCGGCACGCGGGCAAACGGGTGCAGCCGCATCAGGCTTTGGGGCGGCGGGTTGGAATAGGGGTCGGCCTCGCGGTAGCCATGCTCCAGCCCTTTTTCGGCCAAAGCCATGCGCGCAATCCAGGTGTATACGCTGTAACGGTAGCCCGTCAGCATCAGATCAGGGCGGGACGCTTCAGCCATTCAGTTTCAGCAGCCGGCTTTTCTGCCGGTCCCAATCGCGTTTCGCTTCGGTTGCGCGCTTGTCGGCCTGCTTCTTGCCCTTGGCGATGCCGAGTTTCAGCTTAACGATGCCGCGGTCGTTGAAGTACATCTTCATCGGCACGATGGTCATTCCTTCGCGCGCGGTGGCGTTCCAAAGCCGGGCAAGTTCCTTTTTCGACACCAGCAATTTGCGTTTGCGGCGTTCCTCGTGGCCAAAGGTCTTGGCCTGCACATAGGGGGCGACATAGCCGTTGATCAGCCACAACTCGCCATTTTCGACCGATGCATAGCTTTCGGCGATGTTCGAACCGCCCTTGCGCAGCGATTTGACTTCAGAGCCAAACAGCATGATTCCAGCCTCCAGATCGCTTTCGATGAAGTAATCGAAACGCGCGCGCCGGTTTTCAGCGATCAGTTTGGAGTTTGGATCAGATTTTTCGACCATGATCTGCGTCAGATAAGGTCTGGCGGGCGTGAAGTCCAGATCACGGGCAGTGGCCTTCGGGCGGGGCAAGCGGCATGATGCGGCAAAAGACGGGGGCGTGCGGCGATGTTGGTGCAAATTTTTCTGGGGTCGGGGCTGTTGATCGTGTCGATTCTTATCGCCGGGGCAAGTGCCGTTGCGATGGAGTTGGCGCTGTCCCACAGCCATTCATGGTTGATCCGCGAGCCGCACCGCCCCAAGCTGATGCTGGTCATCGCGGGCGTGTCGCTCTGGGTGCTGGGGGTGATCACGGCGGGCGTCTGGGTTTGGGCGTTCGCGTTCCGGTTTCTGGGCGTTTTCGTCACGATGGAGGAATCGGTCTATTTCTCTCTCGTCGCTTTTACCACTCTGGGATTTGGCGACATTCTGTTGCCGCACGAGTGGCGGCTTCTGGGGGGGATGGCCGCGGCGAACGGTCTTTTGCATTTTGGCCTGCTGACGGCACTGCTGGTCGAGGCGCTGCGCCATGTCCGGCTGGGGCAGGTTGAATCGCGCAAGTCGCGGCAACGCTAGGTGCGGCGCGCAACCAGAGTATAGCTCATCGGTATCTGGGCGGCCCGGTTTTCGTATTGGTCGTAGTCGACCTCGCGGTTCGAATGCGGGTGTTCGGTCAGGCGGTCCAGCGTGAACCCGGCGCTTATGCAGGCGGTCACGATCTGGCCAAGTTGATGGCTGAACCAATAGGATGCCCCCGTCTTGCCGCCGTCTGAACCGTCATAGGTGATGGCATCCGTGCCGATATGGGGATCGCTCGAAAAATAGCTGAGGGTCGGGGTGTGGGGCGAGTCGCCGCCCGGCTCGAACATCTCCAGAAACGGGTGGGTCTCATAGATCACCAAGGGTGCGCCGGTTTTCAGAAGCCCGGCCACGGCGGCAAAGAAGCCGGGCAGATCGGGCATCCAGTTCAGAACGCCGATGGTGATCAGGCCAAGGTCGTGGTCGTTTGGCACATCGGAAGGCAGATCGTAGATATCGGCGCACAGAAACTGAGGCGAAAGGCCCGCAATCCGTGCCAGCGATTCCGCCTGTTTCAGAAACCCCGCCGACTGGTCCATGCCAAGGGCGGGCACCGCACCAAGCGAGGCCAGCGACAACAACTCCCGCCCGTTGTTGCAGCCGATCTGCACGGCGCGGCGGTGTGCGGGGTGCAGCGCTGCAAGCGTCTGGGTCAGGGTCGGGTCCAGTGTTGAAAAGCCCCTCGCGGCAAAGCCTGCACAAAGCCGCTCCCATTCGGCCCCCGCCGCGTGCAGGGGGGCCGAGGCATCCCACGCGGCGCGGTTGGCAGCGGTGATTGCAAGGATGTCGGTCATGGCATTTTTCCGGTTCTGCAGATGTCAAACCTACGCCACCGCTGCCAGCCCGTCCATCCGCGCCATGATCCGGCGCAGCAGCGTGCGGGCTTGGGGCAGATCAAGGCGGGTGAAATCAGCCCCCGGCAGCCGCCCCGCGCCCTGCCGAACGGACGGAGCGTGCAGGAGCAGGCCCGAATTGGCCCACAACATCTCTTCCGCATCGAACACCGGGGTGATCACCTCGACCGGTTCGTTCGGGGTGATCCGGCGGGCGCCCTGATGCCCGACAAGGGCCGTGGCGGGGATCAGCACATTGCTGGCATCGGGCAGGTCGGTGTCGGCCAGCGTGTCGATCAGCAGATGCTGATCCTCGGACAAAAACACGTCGGAACAGCAATCGAATGCGCCCCCCGGCACATGGATCAGCCCGGTGCTTCCCCCCGGTTGCAGCCAGCGCCTGTCCAGCGCCACAACGCGGACCAGACCGCCGTCAAAACTGTGCAGATGATCGCCCCGGCGCAGGGTTTCGGCAGTGCGCCAGCCTTGTGCGGTTTCAACCATCGTGCCCGCCACGAGGCCCGAGTGCACGCGCTGTGCGGGGATGACGTGAACCGATGCGGTGCGGTTGATGTCTTGCATGAACATGGGTCTGATCCTTTGGATGAACGGGTTTACCGGGGGTCGTGATGACCATGTGCCCAACAAGCACCCGAAATTTGCCGTTTTCTGGACACCTTCACGGCACATCTGTGGCACTGGTGTGGCAGCGGAAACGGTGCGGACCCGGCACGTCCGATAGCGGATAATTCTTTCGCGCATTAACCGCGGGTTAAGCAAAAAATAACACAATCTCAACGTGTTGATGGATTTCTCAGGCGCGTGATTCGCCCTTTGCCGCGGCCTGTGCCATGTTGCGCGACCGCAGCAGCGTATAAATCCCCGACACCACGATGACGGCAGAGCCGATCAGCGTTGCCGCATCGGGGCGTTCGGCAAAGACGGTGACACCCAGGATCAGCGCGAACACCAGTCGGGTATAGCGGAAGGGCGTGATCACCGACACTTCGCCCATTCTCATCGCGGCTGTCAGCGCATAATAGGCAGCAACTCCCACCACCGTCGCCAGCCCCAGATCAAGTGCTGCCGTCGGCCCCGGCACGACCGCGCCGCCGGAAAAAGCCAGAAGGGCGGCACCCGTCGGCACCATCATTGCAAAGCCGTAAACCCCCAGTTGCAGGTTCGACAGCACCGGGGGGGCCGCCCGCGTTGCCAGATCGCGCCCGGCAAAGCCGATCATCCCGGCTACCGCCAGCAGCGACAAGGGCGTGAACCCCGAAAGGCCGGGACGCAGGATGATCAGCACGCCCGCAAAGCCCACACAGATCGCGACCCAACGGCGCCAGCCGACTTTCTCACCAAAGAGCAGCGCCGCGCCCGCCACCACGACCAGAGGGGTTGCCTGAAGAATGGCAGAGGCGCTGGATAATGCCGTCAACGCAAGGGCAAGAGTGTAGAACAGCCGCCCCATCACCTCGAACCCCGCGCGGACCAGGACCGGGCGGGTCAGTATGGCGGCGTTCAGGACACGCTCGCCCCGCCGCAGTGTCAGGGCGGCAAAACCCAGCGTGCCCGCTGCGCCAAAGATCATCAGGATCTGACCGACCGGTACCGAGACCGCGGCGCGCTTGAGAAACATGTCCTCGACCGCAAAACCTGCCATTGCGGCGACCATCAGAAGGCTGCCGCGCAGATTGCCTTGCGCGGCGGGGTCGGCGGTCAGTTGATCAATCCGGCGTGGCGCATCGCAGAGCGGATGCGGTCCTTGGTGCCATCGGTCAGCGTGACCAAAGGCAAGCGCACCTCGTCGCCGCACAGGCCCAGAACGGACAGGCCGTATTTCGCGCCCGCCAGACCCGGCTCGATGAAGATCGCCTCGTGCAGCGGCATCAGGCGGTCCTGGAGGTGCAGCGCCTTTGCATAATCACCCGCCAACGTCGCCTCCTGGAATTCGGCACAGAGCTTCGGGGCCACGTTGGCAGTGACAGAAATGCAGCCGGTGCCCCCATGTGCGTTGAAGCCCAAAGCTGTCGCATCCTCGCCAGACAACTGGATGAAATCGGGGCCGCAGGTGATGCGCTGCTGGCTGACACGTTCCAGCTTGCCGGTGGCGTCCTTGACACCGACGATCCGGGGCAGCTTGGCAAGCTGGCCCATCGTGTCGGGCGACATGTCCACGACCGACCGGCCGGGGATGTTGTAGATGATGATCGGCAGATCGCACGCATCGTGCAACGCCGTGTAATGCGCGATCAGCCCTGCCTGCGTCGGCCTGTTGTAATAGGGTGTCACGACCAGGGCCGCATCGGCACCCACCGATTGCGCATGGCGCACAAGGTCAATGCCTTCGGCGGTGTTGTTGGACCCCGCGCCCGCGATCACCGGCACCCTGCCCGCTGCGGCCTTGACGACCTCGGCGATGACCTGCCCGTGTTCGGCATGGGAAAGCGTCGGGCTTTCGCCCGTGGTGCCTACCGGCACAAGGCCGTGCGAGCCTTCTGCTATATGCCACTCCACCAGCTTTTTAAGCGCCACCAGATCCAGAGCGCCGTTCTTGAACGGCGTCACGAGTGCGGGCATCGACCCTCTGATCATGTGACGTCTCCCTAAGTGGTGGGGCATTGGCCCCGCTGCAACCGCGCCTTCCTAGCGCTGGACACGCGCCTTGCCAAGCGCCTGCGCGCAAAGCGGCCAGGTTGCAAGGTTGTGAGTTGCGCCTGCCGGGGGGGTCTGGCAGATTCCGGCGCATGAACATCCGACCTCCCCTCCGCGCGTTTGCGTTTTTGCGCGCCATGTCTCTTGCGCTGTGCCTTGGCGTTCCGGCACAGGCAGATGATGTATCTGCCCTGCGTGATGCGATGGCGCTTGCGAATGCCCGCGATTGGGATGGCGCAGCGACAGCGGCGCAGGGCACGTCTGCGGTGGGGCAGGATATCGTGACCTGGACCCGGTTGCGCGCGGGTGAGGGGTTTCTGGGCGAATATGAGGCCTTTCTGATCCGCCGTCCCGATTGGCCGGGGCTGGACCTTTTGCGTCAGAAGGGCGAGGCGGCCGTGGCGCGGTCTACCACGCCGGGCCGGGTGATCGTGTATTTTGGCGGTGCCTTGCCGCAGACCGGCGGCGGGGCTGTGGCGTTGGCGCAAGCCTATGCCACATCAGGCGAAACCGAGAAGGCCGAGGCCGAGGCGGCGCGGGCGTGGCGTGATCTGACCCTTTCGCCGGATCAGGAAGACGCATTGCTGGCACTTGCCCCCAGGGCCGTGGCCGCACAACACGCTGCCCGGACCGAGCGGCTGTTGTGGGACGGCGATCTGGTGCAGGCGCGCCGGATGCTGCCGCGGATCTCCGAGAT
>JBGSRQ010000500.1:0-7264 GCA_041737515.1 Rhodobacterales bacterium
GCGCCCGGCCATTCCCGGCCGGGCGCGCGCTTGTGAAAGAGCAATTGCCGTATCGGTCAGGCGGGTTGTTTGACGAACCGCAGATAAGGCAGCTTGATATCGAGTGGTCCGAACTTCTCGATCGCCTGCGCGTCATTCAGGCTAAGGGCGACAATCACATCCTGGCCGGGAAGCCAGTCGGCCGGCGTGGCGATCGGCACGCCATCGGTGGCCTGCACGGCATCCAGTGCCCGCATGATCTCTGCGAAGTTGCGGCCTACCGACATCGGATATGTCATGGTCAGCCGCACCTTCTTGTCCGGCCCGATGATATAGACGGTGCGGACGGTTGCGGTGTTGGCAGGCGTGCGGTCTTCGGCGGGAAGGTAGTATTCGGCGGGCAGCATGTCATAGGCCTTGGCGACCGTCAGGCTGGTGTCATCAATGATCGGGAAATCGGCGGGGACGCCGCCGAACGCCTCGATATCGCGCTTCCACTTGTCATGTTCTGCCACGCTGTCGACCGAAACGCCGATCACCTTGGTCTTGCGCTTGGCAAATTCGGGGGCAAGCTGGGCAACTGCGCCGAATTCGGTGGTGCACACGGGCGTGAAATCGCGCGGGTGGGAAAAGACGATGGCATAATGCCCATCCAGCCAGTCGTGGAAATGGATCGTGCCAGCGGTGGAATCAGCTGTGAAATCGGGCGCGATATCGTTGATACGGACGGACATGTTTGATCCTATATGTGTATGGGTGCAGTTGCCGCCTACTTATGCATCTTTCACCCGATCTGCACCCCTTGGGCCGAAAAAAACGAATGATAAGCGGCGGGGCTTCGGGTCTGGTCAATGGTCCACCCGTTCAGCAGCGCGGCTAAAAGCCATTCAGCGCTTCAACGCCTGTTCCAGCTTGTGCAACACCCGAAGCCACCAGCGCGCCCGCACATCGGCATAGACAAAGGGGCGGCGCACGCGCGGGTTCAGAGGGTGCAGAAAATCTTCGGCCACGGGCCAGCGGTCCAGCGGACGGGCGCGAAACGCATGCATTTCGGCGTCGGTCATATCGGCAAAGGCCTTTACATCCGGCCCCGTCAACCGTGCCGCCATGCGAGACGCAAGACTGCGGCCGCGGTTGCGGAAAATCGGCACTTCGGGGCAATAGAACACGAACGGCTCGGCCATCACGGGCATGTCACCAAAGGCTTCACGCGCCTGCAGCACATTGGCATGTTCGCTGGCCGCAAAACGCCAGTCGGCAGCGCGCAGTCGGGCGACGTGCGCCACGGCCACATCGAAATAGGCAAGCCGGTCGGCATGGTTCCGGCTGACATAGCTGCGCGGTGTGGCGCAGGGCATCAGTCCGCGCAGATAGCGCCTGCGCCGAAGGCCCTTTATGAAAGCGGGCGAGACGAAGGCGCGGTCCGGACTGGCATCAAACAGGGCGGCAATCTCTTGCACGTCGCGCTCTGAGACGGGCCGCACCACCTGCATGTCCTCTTGCAGAAACAACAGCATATCGCTTGACGCACCCGCCAGCGACGCCTGCATGTTGGCATAAAGCCCGCCGTGCCGGGTGCCCTTGTCCCTGGGCGGTTGCACAACGCGTTCGCGCAAGCTGCCAAGATAGGCCAGCGTTGCCGGATCGTCGGAATGGTCGTCATAGACGGTGACTTCGGCAAACGGCATGTTGCGGCGCAGGCTTTCCAGACAGTTGCGCAGATAGTCACCGCGATTATAGGAAAAGACCGCGACGGCCAGTTTCATGCCACGCCCCGCCGCGCAAGAAAATCCATCGCGGTGCGGTCCTCTACCTCGGCCGCCTCGATTGCCGCGACCTTGCGCATCACGCGGCGCAGATGGTCGGCGTCGGGCGTTGTCAGATTCGGACCGCGCGCGATTTTCGCCTGCAACTCGGCATCAGATCGGGTATAATAGTGGTTCAACTGGATATGCGCCGCAGAATAGAACGACGCCGCCTCTCGCGCCGCTCCGCGCACCTCGACCCCCGCGTCGTTGCAGGTGGTGTCTGTGCCATCACACTCGATCTGATGCACCTTCATGGCCGTCACATGGCAGGGGTCCACGATCATCTTGAAGTTCCGCAGACCCTTCACATCGCTCATCGGATCGGGGTTGCGGCGCGTGTAATTCGGAACCACGCCGCCCTTTGGCGCCTCGCGATGCCCCGATCGCCCGAACATGTGCCACGGCAGGCTGATGTTGCGGCACGCCCCCAGATGCGCCAATGCTGCGGGCAGATCATCCGCCTGCACCGGCACCAGAAATTCGTCGACGTCGATAAAACTCAGCCACCTGTAGGCGCCGCCGAAATTGCGCGTGGCGTGAGCGTAGGCCAGAACCTGATTGTGAATCTCAAGCCTGCGCACGCCATCACGCAGTTTCTGGTTCCACGGGATCACCGTCAGCCGCGCAGGGTCCACCGCCGCCCGCAGCGCCGCAACCGTGCCATCGGTGCTGCCATTGTCATAGGCATAGATATGCGCGACTCCGGCCAGCAGATGAAACCGCGCCCATTCCGCGATATGCACCGCCTCGTTCCGCACGATCAGAACCAGCGCCATCCCCGCCCGATCAGGCTGTGCCTCGGGTGGATCAAAGGCGATCTTCGTCACACTGCGCGCGCGTTTGAGAAAACCGAACATCACCCCTCCGCGATTACCCGCTTGGTATAGCCATGATCCGTGCCAAGGGCAAAGGCCCGGCCTTGCGAACGCCTGCCCGTCCTGTCACCCTGAAAGCCAATCGCACCGGAGGCTGCCATGATCATCAACCGCAATTTCTATATCAACGGCGCATGGGTTGCGCCAAAGGCGAAACGCGACTGTGACGTGATTGACCCATCGACAGAAGAGGTCTGCGCCGTGATCAGCCTTGGTGATGCCGCTGATACCGACGCCGCCGTTGCCGCAGCCAATGCCGCATTCCCGGCATGGGCCGCCACGCCGCCCGCGCAGCGCCGCGCCCATGTTGCAGCAATTCTGGACCAATACGAACGCCGGGTCGAGGAAATGGAACATGCCATCAGCCTTGAGATGGGCGCGCCAATTGACATGAGCCGGTCCGATCAGGCCCCATGCCTGCCCTGGCATCTGAAGAACTTTCTGACCGCGTTCGACAAGATGGAATGGGTCCGCCCGCTTGGCCCCCATGCCCCGAATGACCGCATCGCTCTGGAACCGATCGGCGTGGTGGGCTTGATCACGCCCTGGAACTGGCCGATGAATCAGGTAACGCTCAAGGTCATTCCGGCCCTTCTGGCGGGCTGCACCTGTGTGCTGAAACCTTCGGAAGAGGCGCCGCTGTCGTCGCTTTTGTTTGCGGAATTCGTGCATGATGCGGGCGTGCCGGCGGGCGTGTTCAATCTGGTGAACGGCGATGGCGCAGGCGTCGGCTCGCAGCTTTCGGCGCATCCGGATGTCGAGATGATTTCCTTTACCGGTTCCACCCGTGCGGGGCGCGCGATTTCCATCGCTGCGGCAGAAACCATGAAGCGCGTGGTGCTGGAACTGGGCGGCAAGGGTGCCAACCTGATTTTTGCCGATGCGGGCGAGGCGGCCGTCGCACGCGGGGTGACGAAGATGATGTACAACTCGGGCCAGTCCTGCAACGCGCCGTCACGGATGCTGGTAGAACGCCCGCTGTATGACCGCGCGGTGGAAATTGCGGCACAAACCGCTGATGCCATCAAGGTCGGCCCCGCATCTGCCCCCGGTGATCACATCGGCCCGGTGGTGAACCGCCGCCAGTGGGACCAGATTCAGGGCTATATCCAGAAAGGCATTGACGAAGGGGCGCGGCTGATCGCAGGTGGCCCCGGCCTGCCCGAGGGCATGAACAAGGGCTTCTACATCCGCCCCACAATCTTTGCCGATGTCACCCCCGGCATGACGATCGAGCGTGAGGAAATCTTTGGCCCCGTCCTCGCCATGATCCCCTTTGATACCGAAGAAGAGGCGGTTCGCATCGCCAATGACACACCCTACGGGCTGACCAACTATGTCCAGTCTGCTGACGGTGCGCGCCGCAACCGACTTGCACGCCAGTTGCAATCGGGCATGGTCGAGATGAACTACAAATCGCGCGGCGCAGGCTCGCCCTTTGGCGGGGTCAAGGCCTCGGGGCGCGCGCGCGAAGGCGGGCATTGGGGGATCGAGGAGTTTCTGGAGGTCAAGGCAATCTCCGGCTGGGACAATGACGCCGCGCAAGCGGCCGAGTGATGCGGCTGGCGATCATCGCCGATGTGCACGGCAATGCCGACGCGCTGATCGCCACACTGGCCGACATCAAGACGCAATCGCCCGATGCGACCGTCAATCTGGGCGATTGCTTTTCAGGTCCGCTTGATGCCGCGCGCACGGCCGAACTGCTGCACGGCGCAGACATCACCGCAACCGTGCGGGGCAATCATGACCGGTATCTGCTGGGCGAGCCTGCGCAGATGGGACCGTCCGACATCCATGCCCACACGCAGCTTTCCCCGCAAACGCTTGCATGGCTTGCCTCCCTGCCGCCAACACAGGTGATCGACGATATCTTCCTGTGCCACGCCACCCCGCAGGATGACACGACCTATTGGGCCGAAGACATCACGCCCGATGGCACCACCCGCCGGGCACCGCTTGCTACCATTGCCGGACGCGCCGAAACGGTCGCGCAATCCCTGGTCCTTTGCGGCCACAGCCATATCGCGCGACACATCCGGCTGCCGGATGGCCGCCAACTGGTCAATCCGGGCGCGGTCGGTTGCCCGGCCTATACCGACATCGATCACGTCGTCAGCGCAGGCCACCCCTTTGCCAGCTACGCTGTTCTTGACCGCACGCCGCTGGGCTGGGCGGTCGCACACCGCCACATTCCCTACGACAGCACCCGTATGGCAACCCTTGCACGCGCCGCTCAGCGCCCCGACTGGGCCGAGGCACTGGCGACCGGCTGGATCACGCGTCAAAGATAATCTCTGGGATGCCGCCGCGCCTCTTGCGGGTTCAACCCGATATCGCGCCGCAAATGCGGGCTCAGATCAGAGGCTGCCATCGTCTGCGGCGGCCCGCTCCGGATCAATGCCACCAATGCGCGCAGGATAACCCGGCCCGCGCCAAGCTCCGCAATCACCGCCTCAAGCTGCACTTGCGCAGGAACCGGTCCCGCGCCCATATTCTTTTGTTGCATGATATGTCGCCGGCCGCACACAGCGGTCGGGCCCTTCTGATAAAGCTGCGGAAATCCCAAAGGCGCGCTTGTTGCACAGACTGTCGGGAAAGTTCGGTCGGGTCAGCCAGGCACCCTCAGGCGCGCGAGAAATGACCGCGACGATGATACCCACGGGTGGGGTCGGTCATATGCCATGTCATCATGTCACGCCTCCTGCACGCCGCGCTTTTTCAGATATGCCGCCGGTACACGCCAAAGATGATTCGATCAAGCACGGATCAGGCCGCTCCCCGGTTTTGCGCCCATTGCATCCGTTCCGCATCACTTCCCGCTTTCATTTTGACACAAATATCCTCGCCGAAGGCTCTGCCCCCTCACCCGGCGCCGCTGCCGGGTCTGATCAGCCATTTCCGACATCCGGCCCCGCCCGGATGTCGCCCTGGGGCCTATCGCCAAAACCCCGCCCGGCCCTAGCATGCCCCATATCCAGACGAGGCACGCCATGACCCGCCACCCCCGCTTGATGCAGCCCCTTCACTTGCGCGGCCAGACCCTGCGCAACCGGATCGTGTTCGGTGCACATACTGCCAACATGGCCGATCAGGGCCTGCCGGGCCACCGCTATGGCGGCTATCTGCTTGAGCGTGCCTTGGGCGGGGTCGCGATGATCGTCGCAGAACCGATGCCCGTTCACCGCACCGGCGTTCTGACGCGCGGCAATTTCCTGCCGGGAACCGATGCCGTCATCCCGCATTTTCGTGCCATCACGGACCCGGTGAAAGAGGCTGGCGCGGTCATCCTGCAACAGCTTTACCATATCGGCGCGCATGGCGATTCCGACCTCAGCTTTGCGCCGCACTGGTCGCCCTCGGGCGGGCCAAGCTATCACGACAGCGACGGCTCGCACGCGATGACCGTTTCGGAAATCGACGAGCTTCTGAACGCCCATGTCGCCGCCGCACTCCGCTGTCAGAAGGCGGGCTTTCAGGGGGTCGAGGTCTGGGCCGCCTATCACTCGTTGCTGGATCAGTTCTGGACGCCGTGGTCCAATACCCGCACCGATCAGTGGGGCGGCAGTCTGCAAAACCGCACCCGGTTTTCGCGCACTCTGATCGAACGCATCCGCCGTGCCTGTGGCGAGGATTTTATCATCGGCCTCGCGATCAGCTATTCCACCGCCTATTCGGTGACACTGGATGCCGAAGCGTTGTGCGAAATCGTGGCATTGCACGATGCGACGGGCCATGTCGATTATGTAACCTGTGGCTATGGCAGTTACCTCGATTTCACCGGCATCATCCCGCCCTTCACGCACGCCGAAAAGCTGACGACGCCACTGACCGAACAACTGAAAGCCATCGTCACACACGCCGCCATCACGTCCGAAGCGCATATCCGCACACCCGACAACGCTGAAACCATCATCGCGTCGGGTCAGGCCGATCTGGTGTCGATCGTGCGCGGCCAGATCGCCGATCCGCATCTGGCGCGCAAAACCACCGAAGGTCGCGCCGATGACATCAGGTCATGCATATCGTGCAACCAGATGTGCTGGGGGCGGCGGTCGCGCGATTACTGGATTTCGTGTCTGATCAATCCTTCGGCCGGGCGCGAATTCGAATGGGGCGGCGACCGGTTCACCCCTGCCACTGTCGCGCGATCCGTCCTTGTGGTGGGTGCTGGCCCGGTTGGCCTGATGATGGCCAGTGAGCTCTATCGACATGGCGTGTCCTGTCGTCTGATTGAAAGGCTTCCGCAGCCCTCAGGGCACTGCAAGGCCCTCGGGGTTACCCCGCGCACTCTCGAAGTTTTCGATGATATCGGGATTATCCATGAAGCACTTGAGGCGGGCCTTGCGCTCAAGGGGCTCGTTAGTATGGCCAATGGTGATCCGGAGATGTCCGATGAGTCGAGTGTCGCCATTCCTGATGGAGCTTACGGATTTTTTACGCTCGCTCAATATGACACGGAGCGTCTCCTCACCAATCATCTCTATACTCTTGGGGGTGAGATCGAACGGCAAACCGAGCTGGTCTCTTTCCGGCAGGATGACGAGTCGGTACAGGTGGTCTTGCGGCGACCCGATGGGGCGACGGAGCAGGCGACATTCC
>JBGSRQ010000004.1:0-5802 GCA_041737515.1 Rhodobacterales bacterium
GCGCCGCATGCTTGCGATCAGCCGACGCCAGCGCCAACTCGCCGGCCGCCACCCGCGCCCGCATGCCCATGTCGCGCATCATCCGGGTTACATCGTCAGACATCGAAAACCCTTTCATTTTGACCCAAATATCCGCGCCGCAGGCATCCGACCTCGCCTGAAATGCGATGCACTGCGGAAGCGGGCGCCGGGAACGTTCGAGGGGTCTTGCAGAAGTATTGCAAGGATCTTGATCCCGCCCCACATCCCGTCACAGCACCATGTCATCGCGGTGAATCAATGCCGCGCGTCCGGCATAGCCCAGAATACCCTCGATATCGCCTGACCGGTGCCCGGCAATCGCCTGCGCCTCACCAAAGGTATACCGGATCAGCCCGCGCCCCAGAACCGTTCCATCCGGACCCACGATTGCCACCGGATCACCGCGCCCGAACGCACCCGCTACCCCCGTCACACCTGCCGGCAGCAGGGATTTTCCCTGCGCCAGCGCTGCGACAGCACCTGCATCCACCCGCACCTCGCCGCGCGCCTTCATCGCGGCGATCCAGCGTTTTCGCGCAAGTTGAGGGTCGCCCTGCGGCAGGAACCATGTCCGCGCGGCCCCCTGCGCCAGGGCCGTCAGGGGCCGCATGACAGATCCTTCCATGATCGCCATCGCACAGCCGCCCGCGACGGCGGTCTTGGCCGCCATGATCTTGGTCTTCATCCCGCCTTTTGACAGACCGGAAATGGCATCGCCCGCCATCGCCTCGATGTGCGGTGTGATCGACTGAACCAGATCGAACCGCTGCGCCGTTGCGTCCTCCTTGGGGTTGGCCGAATAGAACCCGTCCACATCCGACAACAGGACCAGTTGATCCGCCCCGACGGTCACCGCGATCTGTGCGGCCAGCCGGTCATTGTCGCCAAAGCGGATCTCATCGGTGGCCACGGTATCATTCTCGTTCACGATCGGCACCACGCCCAGCCCCAGCAGCGTCTCCATCGTGGCGCGCGAGTTCAGATAGCGCCGCCGGTCGGTGGTATCCTCCAGCGTCACCAGGACCTGCCCGGTTGTGATGCCATGCGGGGCCAGCACTTCCTCATAAGCCCGCGCCAGCCTGATCTGCCCGACCGCAGCCGCCGCCTGCGATTGCTCCAGCGCCAGTGCACCAGCGGGCAGCCCCAGAACAGCCCGGCCCAAAGCGATCGAACCCGAAGACACCAGAATAACCTGCGTGCCGCGCATCCGCGCCGCCGCGACATCCTGCGCCAGCGCCGCCAGCCAATCCAGTTTCAACCCGCGCGCACCGTCCACCAGCAAAGCCGAGCCGATTTTCACGACCAGCCGTTTTGCGCGTGTGATGTCAGGGGCCACAGAGGCGGTCAGGGATGCCACGGCTCCACCTCTTCGGGAACGTGCCGGGCCGCGACAACCTGCGCATGAACGGCGCGAAGCACTTCGGTCAGACCGGCTTTGGACACGCCCGAAATCAGGAAAACCGGTCCGCCGGACGCCTTTTCCAACGCCTTTTTCCGGGTAGCAAGGGTCTTGCTGTCCAGCGCGTCGATCTTGTTAAGCGCGGTGATCCGGGGTTTGTCGGCCAGATCTTCGGCATAAGCCTCCAGTTCGGCAATGATCGTGCGGTAATCCTTGGTGATGGTGCTGGATGTGCCATCAACCAGATGCAGCAGAACCGAGCACCGCTCCACATGCGCCAGAAACTGGTCGCCCAGTCCCCGACCTTCCGAGGCACCTTCGATCAGGCCGGGAATATCGGCCATCACGATCTCATGGCTGTCGATGCCCACCACGCCAAGGTTCGGCACCAGTGTGGTGAACGGATAATCCGCAATCTTGGGCCGCGCGTTCGAAGTGGCCGCCAGAAAGGTCGACTTGCCCGCATTGGGCAGGCCCAGCAGGCCCGCATCGGCGATCAGCTTCAGGCGCAGCCAGATCGTGCGCTCCACCCCTTCCTGACCCGCATTGGCGCGGGTGGGCGAACGGTTGGTCGAGGATTTGAACGCAAGATTGCCCCACCCGCCATTGCCGCCTTTGGCCAGCAGAACGCGCTGCCCGGCGGTGGTCAGATCGGCGATGATGGTTTCCTCATCCTCGTCCAGAACCTCGGTTCCGACGGGAACTTTCAGCACGATATCTTCGCCGGTCTTGCCGGTGCGCTGCGCGCCCATGCCTCCTTGTCCGGATTTGGCAAAGAAATGCTGCTGATAGCGAAAGTCGATCAGGGTGTTCAGCCCTTCGACGGCCTCGGCCCAGACCGATCCGCCATTGCCGCCGTCGCCACCATCAGGCCCGCCGAATTCGATGAACTTCTCGCGCCGGAACGAGACCGCCCCACCGCCGCCGCCGCCCGACCGGATATAGACTTTGCAAAGATCAAGGAATTTCATGGCTTCAGGCTTTCGGGTTAAGACCCGTCAGGCGATAGTGCCAAACGGGGCAAGGCTCAACCGGCTTTTGCGCCTTGCCCCCCGCAGAGGTCGCGAAACGGTCTAGTCCAGCTTGCGGATATAGGTCCAGGTCGGAACCGGGGCGTTGCGCGCCACGCTGAAGCTTTCGGCATCGCCCAGGTATTCGAACCCCGCATTGGTCAGCACACGCGCCGAACCGGGATTATCCTGAAACACCTCGGCAAAGATCGTGCGGCACGCCTGCGGATTAGCCGCCACCAGTGCGCGTACCGCCTCGGACGCAAAGCCCGTGTTCCAGAACGCAGGCGCCACCCAATAACCGATTTCCGATTGCGCCCGGTCCATCCGTTTCAGGCTGATCACGCCCAGAACCTCTGCCAGTCCGGTGGCCGATCCGTCCATGACCCAGACATCCTCGCCCCCGGCCCGCGTCATCGCGCGGGTCACGAACGCCTCGGCCGCACCGGGCGGCAACGGATGCGGGATCGACTGCGTGCCCATCGCAACCCGCCGATCACCCGCATACATCGCAAACAGGCCGACATCCGATTTCTGCACAGGGCGCAGAACGAAACGCCCGGCGGAAATGGGGGCATCCGACATGATGATCTGCACGGTCATGGTTTCCCTCCTCGAAAACGCATGTCTGGCGGGGCGCTGGCCCAAGCCGTTTCATTGAATGTCGTCCGTTGAGATGGCGACGGCGAACGGCTGCAACAAGGTCCGGCATTTCCCACTTGCCGAACACCTGCGTGACCGCCCCAAAAACAAAAAGGACCGGCCTTTCAGCCGATCCCCCGATTACATCCGATATGTAAAGGTTCGGCTTACTCGGCTGCCTCCTTGGCGGGGAGTACCGAAATGAACGTGCGGCCCTTCATGCCCTTTTTGAAAGTCACATGGCCCTCGACCTTGGCGAAAATGGTGTGGTCAACACCCATGCCCACGCCGTCGCCCGGGAACCACGTCGTGCCACGCTGGCGCACGATGATGTTGCCCGGAATAGCGGCCTGACCGCCAAACAGCTTGACGCCAAGGCGACGACCCGCCGAGTCGCGGCCGTTGCGGGATGAACCGCCTGCTTTTTTGTGTGCCATGGGGTGTTACTCCTTGGGGGCGGCAGCTTTGGCTGCACGCTTTGGTTTCGCGGGGGCCTCGGCGGCCGCTGCAGAAGCAGCTTTCGCGGCGGGCTTGGCTTTGGCTGCGGTCTTTTCGGCCTTCGCGGGCTTTTCAGCCTTTTCCGGGGCGGCGTCCGAATTGTGTGCCGCACGGCGCGCATCGGCTGTGCCGGTCGCCACAGCGATGCCCGACTTGTCGGCACCCGTGGCCAGAATATCGGTCACGCGCAGCAGCGTCAGTTGCTGGCGGTGGCCCTTGGTGCGCTGCGACGAATGCTTCCGGCGGCGTTTCACATAGTGAATCACCTTGTCGGCCTTGATCTGCGCGATCACTTCGGCCTGCACGGCAGCTCCGGCAACCAGCGGCACGCCCAGTGTCAGGCTGTCGCCGCCCACCATCAGAATCTCGTTGAACTGGACTTTATCGCCAGCATTGGCTGCAAGTTTCTCGACGCGCAGGATGTCTCCTGACTGCACCTTGTATTGCTTGCCGCCTGTCTTCAGGACCGCGAACATCGGTCATTCCTTCTTTGGTTTCCGCGTCTTGTGGCCCCGGCGTGATCCGGTGTTTGAGGTTGCCTCGGACGGCGCGCCCCGTTGGGAGCGATCTAAATGAAAATCGCGGGCAAACCAGTTGGCTGCCCGAGATGCGGGCTTATCGGGGAAAGCGCTTGCGCTGTCAAGCGGCGCAAGGCGTTATTACACGAGGCATTTCAGATATCTTCGCCCTGCATCTGCCGCGCCGCCGCGGCCCCCAACGTGCGCGAGATGTCGCGGAACACCTCGTCAAACGACGCGAACATCGCCGCATTCATAGCCTGACCCGCCGGGCTTTCCGAAAAAGCCTGATAGGCGGCAAGATCATCATCCGACAACGGCTGATAGGCCAGCGCCAAATAGGAATACAGCCATTCCGTCGTATCGCTGCGCACCTGTTCTTCCTGCGACCAGACATCCGACAGCATCTCGTCCTCGGGCATCGCATCCTGAAACGCGCCACCCGCCGACATGCCCTGATAGAAGGCGAGGTTGGCGTTCAGCGCACCGGCAACATTCTGTTCGATCAGATCGTTGGTCTGGGTGAATTTGCGCAATGCCTCCATCCGGGGAGTGTCTTGCGCCATCATGTCGCTGACCACCGCCTTTGCGGCCTCGGTCGCGGCATCGTCCAGCATGGTGCGGCGCGCCTCCAGTTCCAGCGTCAGGATACGCTGGCCCCGGTCGCTGCCCATAAACGCCTGCATCGCGGCAAGATCAGCGGGCCTGCCATTCAATTCCTGCGCCAGCCGCGCATCGAAGGTCTGCTGCATCGCCTGCGCGTTGTAGATCTGCCCGACGGTCGCAGCCCACGCCGCTCCACCACGGCCCGGAAACATCTCATCCTCCAGCGAGGTGCCGTATTTCAAGCCCTCTTCGCGCATCACTTCCATCACCGGGCCGATCATCAGCGTCTGGCTGAACCGGGTGACCGCATCCGGCACCGTCTGGCTTTGCGGCACGACGGTCTGCGCAAGGCCGGCTACCGGCGTCAGAGGAAGAAAAAGAGCAAGGATCAAAGGGCGAAGCATGGGCGGGATTGCTTTCCGTGACTGGGTTGTTTGAACCGGCAAAGCAGGATGGCTGTGCGTGCGCAGTGACCTATGCCTCTTTCCCCGCCAAGCCAAGAACCAGCACCCCACTATGCCGTGATCTTCGGCACGATCCCGCCCGGCGATCTGACGACCGGTCCGGCTGACCTTCGGACCAAGCACCCCACCTGGCCCGCCATTTCAGGGCTTGCCAGCCCGCCCGCACCCGGCTACACGCCACGCCTCAGGATGACCCCTGACGCGGAGAGGTGGCAGAGTGGTCGAATGCGGCGGTCTCGAAAACCGTTGTCGGTGCAAGCCGACCCAGGGTTCGAATCCCTGTCTCTCCGCCACTTGCCATTGAAATCATTGAATAATTTCAATATCAAGGGTTTCTATTGCTGATCTAATGACGGTTTTCACGCGATGGTTTCAAGTTGCGGTAAGCGAAAAAGTCTGTTGATATGCAATCAATTATGGGTTGTGGGGTTCAATGAAGATCAAAATTGATAGTGAAGAAGAAGCTTGGTCGATACTTAAGCAGCTCATTAACGGCAGTCTCAAGGGGCTCTGTTGCACAAATGGTCTGACGGTGGGGGTTCCCCTATCCCCGGACAGACTTATCCCACGACCTCGGTAATGGGTGTACCGAGCGCGGTGAAGGCGTTCAGGACGGCAACACGAACTTGGAACTCCGCGACCTG
>JBGSRQ010000020.1:0-5747 GCA_041737515.1 Rhodobacterales bacterium
TGCCCGGTCTTTTGCAAGCGTGGCAACGGCGGGCGCATCGCCGACGCGCATCAGCCCTTCGCGCAGCGGCTCTGACCCCGGTTCGCGAATGTTTCGCGCAAGGCCCAGCGCCGCCATGGCACGGATCAGCCAATAGCCGGGGTCGGCCTGCCCCGGCTCTACCCCCAGCCGGGCTGAATGGGGGAACGCATGGTGGTTGCCATGCCAGTTCTCGCCAAACGTCACCAGCCCCAGCCCCGGCAGGTTGTAGCCCTGCACCGGCAACCCCGCGATCTGCCAGCCCTGATGCCCCTTCCGGTGCGCGTAATGCCCGATGAGCCAATGCCCGAACAGCGACACCGCGATGCGCAGGCTGATCCCCCACAGAACAAGGGCCCAGCCACCCAGCGCATGAAGAACGGCTGCGACAGGCAGTTGCTGCAGCATCCACGTCCGCTCGATCGCGCGCAGAACCGGGTCTTGCGCGATGCTGTCCTCGATCCGGATCAGGGGCGGCCGGGTCAGTCGGAACTCGCAATGGATCTGCCACCAGCAATCGCGCCAGAATCCCGCCCCGTGTGATGGATGCGGCGGGCAGACGACCTGACGTTGATGCCAGTCACGCATATCATGCGCGCGGATCATGCCCATCGGCCCCGCCATGCCGACCAGCGTGCCCAGCCACACAAGCAGGCGTTCCAGCCACACGGGCGCATCAAAGCTGCGGTGGATCAGCAACCGGTGCATCCCCACCGAATGGCCCGCGCAGATCGTGATGGCGCAGAGCCCCAGAAACAACAGTGCGGCCGAAACATGGGGAAACAGAACGATCCCCGCAAAGCCAAGTGCTGCATGGGCGAAAAACCACAGCGACTTTGCCGGGGCCCAGACGATGCGGCCCTCGGTTGCCGATGTGTCGGCATGTGGCAGGACGCGCTCGGTGGCGACAAGATGCGACATGTTCTTCCTTTGCCAGGCGGCACGATCCTGCCCGGCAATTGTGGCAGAGGCAGGGCTATTGCTTCGGATCGCCACCTCAGACCGGCTCGCCCGCCCGCAGACGCGCCAGAAAAACCTCGGCCCCGTCGATCACCGCGTCGCAATGCTCGCCATCCATCCGGTCCCATGTAGCATACATCTGGCCCATCCGGGGGTTCTTGGCAAAGCGGTCGCGGTGCCGGGTCAGGAAATGCCAGTAGAGCAGATTGAAGGGGCAGGCATCGGGGCCGGTTTTTTCCTTTACCTTATAGACGCAGGAGTCGCAGTAATCCGACATCCGGTCGATGTAGGCCCCCGAACTGACGTACGGCTTCGAAGCAACGATGCCCCCATCCGCCCATTGCGACATGCCGATGGTGTTCGGTGCCTCGACCCATTCGAAGGCATCAATGTAAACCGCCAGATACCATGCGTGGACCTGCGCCGGGTCAACCCCGGCCAGCAGTGCGAAATTTCCCGTCACCATCAGCCGCTGGATGTGGTGCGCATATGCCATGTCGCGGGTCTGGGACACGGCCTGCGACAGACAGTTCATCCGGGTTTCAGCCCCCCAATACAGCGGCGGCAACGGGGCGTCGTGATCCAGCGCGTTCCGCGCCGGGTAGTCCGGCCCCTGCAGGAAATAGATGCCGCGAATGTATTCCCGCCAGCCGATGATCTGGCGGATGAAACCTTCGGCGGCGTTGATCGGCACGCGGCCCTTGCGCCATTCGCGTTCCGCACGCTGGCAGACCTCCAGCGGATCAAGCAGACCAAGGTTGAGGTAAGGCGAGATCAGCGCGTGTGACAGAGTCGGATCGCCTGTCAGCATCGCATCCTGCGTATCGCCAAAGGTGGGCAGGCTGTGCGTTGCGAAATGATCCAGCGCCTGCAGGGCCTGATCGCGGCTGGTGGCCCAGTGGAACGGCCGCAATTGGCCGAAATGATCGGGGAACTCAGTGGCGACAAGGCTCAGCACGGCCTCGGTTTCAGCATCAGGTTCAAAGCGCAGGGGCTTGGCGCGCAACAGGTCAGGCGCTGCGCGTTTACGGTTGTCATGGTCATAATTCCACTTGCCGCCTGCGGGTTTGTCGCCGTCCATCATCAGGCCCGTACGCCGGCGCATGTCGCGGTAAAACCATTCCATCCGGAGTTCCTTGCGGTCCTTTGCCCAGGCCTCGAACATGTCGGTCGGGCAGATGAAGCGCGGGTCGGCACGTTGGGCGACGGGCAGTGGCATGTCATCGAGTGCCGCGATCAGCCGCCATTCGCCAGGACGGACGGCGATGATTTCGGTGGCACCGGTTTCTTCGGCACGGCGCAAAAGCTCGCCGGGGATCGAGTGGCTGTTGGCCGGATCGTCCAGCTTCGTATAGGCGACGCGCCAGCCCCTGGTCTCCAGATCGGCCGCGAACCTGCGCATCGCGACCAGTACCAGAGCGATCTTTTGCGGATGATGCGCGACATAGGTGCCCTCGGCCCGCACTTCGGCCATGACAATGGTATCGGCGGCTTTGTCCGCACCCTCCAAAAGGCGTTCGGTCAACTGATCGCCCAAGATCAGGAAAAGCCGGCTCACCAGACCACCCGGTCGCCACGCCAGTCGAAAAAGCCGCCGGTGTCGGCGGGGGTCAGACCGTCCAGCACGGCCAGCAGATGCAGCGCCGCCTGATCGGGGCTGACTGTCGGATGATTGGCCACATATTTCTCGGTGAACGTCGTCTCGACCGTCCCGGGATGCAACAGCGCCAGAACCGCGTGCGGATGGCTGCGCGCGACCTCGATGGCGGCGGTGTGGATCAACTGGTTAAGGGCCGCCTTCGCGGCGCGGTAGGAATACCACCCCCCCAGAGCGTTGTCACCGATCGAGCCCACCCGCGCCGAAAGGGCGGCAAAACGCGCCGGACGATCCCTGGGCAGCAACCGCAGCGCATGCTTCAAGACCAGCAACGGTCCCGCGGCGTTCAGCGCAAACTGCCGCGCCAGGGCATCCGGGTCCAGAGCGCGCAGGCTTTTCTCGGGCCGGTGCGGGCCGATTTCAAGCGCGCCTGTGGCGACGATGATTGTGTCATACACCCCCTCCAGCCCCTTGATCGCGGCCGCGACGCCGGGCTCATCGGTCAGATCCATGCCGTCGCCACTGCGCGACAGCCCGGTGACGTCATCTCCGCGTGCGAGCATCGCCCGCACCAATGCCGCACCGATCCCGCCTGAAGCTCCGATCACCAGTCCCCGCGTCATTCGATGCTCCCCTTGTTCCGGCGCATCACCTAAGGCATTTGCAATCCCTTGCAACTTCATCTTTGCCCAAATACTCGCCGCGCAGCGTCCTGCATCGGGCCCTGGTGCCTGCGGCGCGAGTATTTGGGCAAAGATGAAGCTGCTTTTCTTCTTTTCTTTCGGACGAGGCCCCGTATAGTGCGCCTCATGTCACGGGATACGCACATCATATTTGGCCTTTTTGCCCCCTGCCCCCGTGGGCTGCTTCTTCTTAGCTGCCTCTGAGCGCGCCTCGCTGGGCGCTGCCGCTCAGAGGTGAATGCGCCCGAAGATGCAAAGCAACCGCCAGAAAGACATCCCCATGACCGACAAAAGCGCCCAACCCCGCGTTTTGATTTTTGACACAACCCTGCGTGACGGCGAGCAATCGCCAGGCGCCACCATGAGCCACACCGAAAAGCTGGAGATTGCAGCGCTGCTTGACGAGATGGGCGTCGACATCATCGAGGCGGGGTTTCCGATTGCGTCCGAGGGCGATTTCGCCGCTGTTTCCGCCATTGCCAAAGCCGCACAAAACGCCACCATCTGCGGGCTTGCGCGGGCGAACTACAAGGATATCGACCGCTGTTGGGACGCCGTGCGGCACGCGAAATCACCGCGTATCCATACCTTTATCGGCACGTCACCGCTGCACCGCGCGATCCCGAATCTGGATATGGACCAGATGGCCGAACGTATCCACGACACCGTGACGCATGCCCGCAACCTGTGTGACAATGTGCAATGGTCGCCGATGGATGCGACAAGAACCGAGCATGACTATCTGTGCCGCGTCGTTGAAATCGCGATCAAGGCCGGGGCGACGACGATCAACATCCCCGATACTGTGGGCTATACAGCGCCGCGTGAAAGTGCCGATCTGATCCGGATGCTTCTGACCCGGGTGCCGAGGGCGGACGGGGTGATCTTTGCCACGCATTGTCACAACGATCTGGGCATGGCGACCGCCAATTCCCTTGCGGCGGTCGAAGCGGGCGCGCGGCAGATCGAATGCACGATCAACGGTCTGGGCGAACGCGCGGGCAACACCGCTTTGGAAGAGGTGGTCATGGCGCTGAAGGTGCGCAACGATATCATGCCTTACCGCACCGGCATTGATACCACGCGGATCATGAACATTTCCCGCAAGGTGGCCACCGTTTCGGGCTTTGCCGTTCAGTTCAACAAGGCCATCGTCGGCAAGAACGCCTTTGCGCACGAATCCGGCATCCATCAGGATGGCATGCTGAAAAACGCCGAGACGTTCGAGATCATGCGCCCTACAGATATTGGCCTGTCGGAAAACAATCTGGTGATGGGCAAGCATTCGGGGCGGGCGGCGCTCCGCTCCAAATTGCGCGAGCTGGGGTTCGAGCTGGCGGACAATCAGTTGGCTGATGTGTTCGTGCGGTTCAAGGCTTTGGCCGACCGCAAGAAAGAGGTTTACGACGACGATCTGATCGCCCTGATGCAGGATCAGGGCACGTCCGAGGCGCATGATACGTTGCAGGTGAAACGCCTGCGCGTGGTGTGTGGGACCGAGGGTCCGCAAGAGGCCGAGCTTACCATGATGATTGAGGGTGTGGAGCATTCGATTGACGCCACCGGCGATGGCCCGGTCGATGCCTGTTTCAACGCGGTGAAGATGCTTTATCCGCACAAGGCGCGGTTGCAGTTGTATCAGGTGGCGGCTGTCACCGAGGGCACCGATGCGCAGGCCACCGTTTCGGTGCGGCTGGAGGAGGACGGGCGCATTGCAACCGGCCAGTCCGCCGATACCGATACGGTCGTGGCCAGCCTGCGCGCCTATATCAACGCGCTGAACCGGCTGATCGTGCGGCGCACGAAGTCCGCTCCGGGCGAGAATGTGAAGACGGTCGATTTCCGCGACGCGGGCTAGGATACGGCGGCGGGCGCTCTGTCAGATGCGCCCGCTTCGTTGCAGAACGAACCGCTGCAACAGCCCCAATGCGACTCCCGTGCCGATGGCAAAGGTCAGATCGACCATCACTGTCAGGGCCAGCGTCAACCCGACCATCAGCCGGTCGAACTTTGGCTCGCGCCAGAGTTTGGGCCAGTGCGCAGGCTCCATCATCGACCAGGCGGTATAGATCAGCAGACCCGCCAGCGCGGGCATTGCCATTTGCCCGGCCAAGGGGGCCGCGACCCACATCACGATCAGGATCGTCAGGGCATGGACAATTCCCGCAACTGGGGTTTTGCCGCCTGCACGCACGTTTGTGGCCGTGCGCGCGATGGCTCCGGTGGCGGGCAGGCCGCCGAACAGGGACGACGCAATATTGGCGACCCCCTGTGCCAGAATTTCGGCGTTGGGGCGGTGCTTCCCGCCGATCATCCGGTCGGCGACCGACGCCGACAGCAACGATTCAATTCCCGCCAGAAACGCGATCACAAAAGCCGCGGGGGCGACGCTGCTCAGCATGGAAAGGCTCAACTCCGGCAGGCGCGGCGCCGGCAACGAGGCGTCCAGTGCGCCGAACCGGTCGCTCAGGGTTTCAACGCCCGGCAGC
>JBGSRQ010000068.1:0-2163 GCA_041737515.1 Rhodobacterales bacterium
CGCGGGCGGCGGGGCCGCCCCTGGATCAGCCCGCGCGGGAATTTCCATGGCTCGCTGGTGATGCAGGTGACCGCGGCGCCCGCAAAGGTGGCGCTGCGGTCCTTCGCGGCCGCTCTGGCGCTGCGCGATGCCTGCGTGTCGCTGACCGGGCTTGCCGCGGCGTTCACGCTGAAATGGCCCAATGATCTGTTGCTGAACGGCGGCAAGCTGGCGGGGATACTGCTGGAAACCGCGGGGCAGGGCGCGCCGTTGGTGATTGGCTTTGGTGTGAACCTGATTGCAGCCCCCGAGGCCAGTGCCATTGAACCGGGCGCTGTGCCGCCTGTCAGTCTGCTGGGCGAAACCGGTTTGCGCGTGACACCCGAGGCGTTTCTGGACCACCTTGCCCCGGCCTTTGCGATGTGGGAGGCGCGTTTGTCAACCGAAGGTTTTGCGCCGCTCCGCACCGAATGGCTGGCCGATGCCAGCCACCTTGGCCAAGTGATCCGCGCACGCACCGGGGCCACGACCCGGGTCGGCACGTTCGAGGGCATCGACGATTCCGGTGCCTTGATTTTGCACACGGCTGCGGGGCATGAGACGATCGCCGCCGCCGATGTGTATTTCTGAAAGGGGGGCCCATGCTTCTGGCCATCGACTGCGGCAATACCAACACCGTCTTCTCATTGTGGGACGGCACCCGCTTTGCCGCGACATGGCGGATGGCGACCGACCACAAGCGCACGGCGGACGAGTATTTCGTCTGGCTGACCTCGATGATGACGATGACCGGGACGAAGGCGGATGTGACGGAAGCTATCATCTCGTCTACCGTGCCGCGCGTGGTCTTCAACCTGCGGGTTCTGTGCAACCGCTATTTTGATTGCCGCCCTCTGGTTGTGGGCCGCCCCGACTGCGCACTGCCTGTGCCCCCGCGTGTGGATCAGGGCACCACCGTAGGCCCCGACCGGCTGACCAATACGGTTGCCGGATTTGCCCGTCACGGCGGCAACCTGATCATCGTCGATTTCGGCACCGCGACAACGTTTGATGTGGTCGATCACGATGGCGCCTATATCGGCGGGGCCATCGCGCCCGGCGTCAACCTGAGCCTTGAAGCGCTGCACATGGCCGCCGCCGCCCTGCCGCATGTCGATGTCACCAAACCGCAGTCGGCAATCGGCACGAATACGGTGGCCTGCATGCAGTCAGGTGTGTATTGGGGCTATGTCGGCCTTGTCGAAGGCATCGTGCGCCAGATCCGGGCAGAGCGCGACCCTGAGATGAACGTCATTGCCACCGGGGGGCTTGCCCCGTTGTTCCATCAGGGAACCACATTATTTCAAGCGGTCGAGGATGATCTGACGATGCATGGTCTGGTCTTCATTCACCGCTACAACAAGGAAACGGAAACCCTATGACCACCAACCGCCTGATCTATCTTCCCCTCGGAGGCGCGGGCGAGATCGGGATGAACGCCTATGTCTACGGCTATGGCCCCGAAGACCGTGAACGCCTGATCGTTGTCGATCTTGGCGTCACTTTCCCCGATATGGACACCACCCCCGGTGTCGATCTGATCTTGCCCGACATCTCGTGGCTTGCCAAACGTGCTGACCGGATCGAGGCGATCTTCATCACCCACGCGCATGAAGACCATATTGGCGCGCTGGGGCATCTTTGGCCGCAACTGAAATCGAAAATCTACGCGCGCCGCTTTACCGCGACGATCGGACGGCTGAAGTTCGAAGAATTCGGCCACCCCCGCGATGCCATCACCACTGTTGCCGCGCGCCCCGAAACCATTGAGGCGGGTCCGTTCAAGGTGCAGTTCGTGCCGATGGCCCATTCGGTGCCCGAAAGCAGCGCCCTGGTGATTGATACGCCGGCAGGCCGGATTGTCCATTCGGGCGACTTCAAGCTGGACGCAACCCCCATTGTGGGTGAAGGCTGGCAGCCCGAGATCTACGCGGCCATTGCCGCCGAACGCCCCGTGAAGGCGCTTATGTGTGACAGCACGAATGTGTTCTCGCTGCATGAAGGCCGGTCTGAAAGTTCGATCCGCGAGCCGATCCGCGATCTTATCAAGGGGGCGGGGGGCATGGTTGTGGCCACCACCTTTGCGTCGAACGTTGCCCGCCTGAAAACGCTGGCTGATGCCGCCCGCGGCGCGGGTCGGTCGGT
>JBGSRQ010000069.1:0-1536 GCA_041737515.1 Rhodobacterales bacterium
GCGAAAGCGGGGCGGGCGGCCTACCTCTCGGAAGCGAGCCTTGCCGGGCACAATGATCCGGGCGCAGAAGCGGTAGCACTGTTGTTCGAGGGATTGGCGCGCCGGTAAGGTTGGTGAAGAAGGTGCATAATATTTCAGCATATCGCCCGCATTTCGGGCAAATTTCCCCCGCGTCCTGATTGCAAACCACCGCGATGCTGCTGCCATTTGGCAAGGCTGCCGCCGGGTGATCCTGTTGCGCTGGAGGTTTCATGTTCGACGCCCTTTCCCCGCCCCCTGTGATGGAGCGCAGCCACGGTCAGGCTGCGGTTGCTCTGGCCGTTTCCGGCGGTGCGACGCGCCTGCAACGGCTGCGGCAGATCGGGTCGGCCAAGGCCATTCTACCGCGCAGCTTCGGCACGGTGCCCGAGGTGGTTTTCCTGAACACCTCGGGGGGGCTGACCGGTGGCGATACGCTGGAATATGCCCTTGATCTGGGGCCGGGCGCGCAGGCCGTGGCAACGACCCAGACCGCCGAGCGCGCCTATGCCCGCAGCGATGGTTTGGCGCGGGTCCGGGTGGCGCTGAGCATTGGCGATGGCGCGCATCTGGATTGGCTGCCGCAGGAAACCATTCTGTTCAATGATGCGGCCCTGCACCGGAGCACGCGGATTGATCTTTCCGGCAATGCGGGCTGCCTTTTTGCGGAAACCGTGGTTCTCGGCCGTCTGGCCATGGGTGAGACATTGAAATCGCTTGATTTTCGCGATGATCGCCAGATCTGGCGCAAGGGTCGCCCGGTGATGATCGAACCGTTGGAATTGACGGCGATAACGCTTGCTGCAGCGGGGCACGGTGCCATTCTGGGTGGTGCGCGGGCCTTTGCAACCGTGGTCCTGGCCGCGCAGGGTGCCGAGGATGCGGTTGCTGCGGTGCGGGAAACGCTGGATGAAACAGGGGTCGACTCTGCGGCAAGCGGATTTGACGGCAAGTGTGTTGTCCGCCTGCTGTCCCGCGATGGCTGGCCCTTGCGGCGCCAGATGCTGCGGCTTCTGGCGGTCGTGCAGAGGGGACGCGCGCTGCCCCGCGTCTGGCAGATTTAGGAGCCACCGATGAACCTTTCCCCGCGCGAGCGTGAAAAACTGATGCTGAGTCTGGCCGCAATGGTGGCGCGCGGGCGGCTGGAGAGGGGGGTCAAGCTGAACCACCCCGAGGCTGTGGCACTCATTTCCGATTTTGTGGTCGAAGGCGCGCGCGACGGGCGCTCGGTCGCCGATCTGATGGAAGCGGGCGCGCATGTCATCACCGCCGCTCAGTGCATGGCCGGTATCGCCGACATGATCCACTCGATTCAGGTCGAGGCGACGTTTCCCGACGGCACCAAACTGGTGACCGTTCATCACCCTATAAGGTAGGAGATACCAATGCGGCACATCGCAATGGCACTGATGTTTGCGGCCCTGCCCGAAGTTGTGCTGGCGCATCCAGGGCATGATCCGGTGAGCGCGTTCCTGCCCGGCCTGATGCATCCGATCGGGGGTGCCGATCATGTGCTGG
>JBGSRQ010000100.1:0-12500 GCA_041737515.1 Rhodobacterales bacterium
CCGGCAACGTGGCCCACCACCAACCCAGAGGTGCCTGCCCCAATGCAATCAGCGCGCCAAACAGCGCTGCCACACCGACCCCGCGCAAGCCGGGAAAGGCCGCGATCATGCGCCGCAAGATTCACGCTCCGGCAATCTTCAGGCCCCGACAAAGGGCGGATCGCCAGCCCGGGCCGACCCCGGCAATCGCACACGCAGGCGCTTGATGCGGCGGGGGTCGGCGTCCATCACCTCGAACTCGACACCCGATTCATGGGGCACGATCTCGCCCCGCGCGGGCACCCGGCCAATGCGCAGAAAGACAAGGCCGCCCAAAGTGTCGATCTCGTCATCTTCTTCACCAGCACGCAGGCGGATACCGATCAGCGTCTCGAATTCGTCCAGCGGGGCGGTTGATTGTGCGATGTAGACGCCGGGCTTTTCTTCTTTCCAAAGCGCGCCTTCGTCTTCGTCATGTTCATCTTCGATCTCGCCGATGACGGTTTCGATCAGGTCCTCAATGGTCACAAGGCCGTCGACGCCGCCATATTCATCAATCACCAACGCCATGTGAACGCGGTCTTTCTGCATCTTTTGCAGCAGAACACCAATCGGCATGGACGGCGGCGCGTAAAGGATCGGGCGCAGCATCTTGCGCAGATTGAACCGGCCCCCCGCGCCAAAGCCGTGCTGCAGGGCAAGGTCTTTCAACAATACCAGCCCCTGCGGCTGATCGAGCGTGGTCTTGTAGACCGGCAGGCGCGAAAAGCCCTGCGCACGAAATACTTCAACCAAAGCATCCTTGCCGATGTCCAGCGGGACGGCGGCAATCTCTACCTTCGGGATCGCCACGTCATCCACCCGAAGGCGTCGCAGGTTCGCCAGACCGTGCAGCGTTGGGCCGGGTGGCAATGGGGCCTGCGAGACGCCGGATGCATCGGCACCGTCGCCTGCATCAGGGGTTGCGCGTGGCCCGAAGATCCGGCCGAAAAATCCGCGTTGCGCGGCCTCGGGGCTGTCGTCTGCCGTTATATCCTGCGCGCTTTGCGCCGCAGGAGAGCCGTCACTGCTACTGCCCATGTGTCCTTGTCCAGAATTCCGCCAAGCCCGAAGTGCCGCCCTAGTATGGGTCGGCGACCCCGAGGGTTTCAAGTATGCGCGTTTCGGTTCGCTCCATCAATGCCGCGTCTGCATCATCGTCGTGGTCGTAGCCCAAAAGATGCAGAACTCCGTGAACCACAAGATGCGTGACATGATCATGAAGGGTCTTGCCCTGCGCCAAAGCTTCACGCGCGCAGGTGTCGTATGAAATGGCGATGTCGCCCAAGGGTTCGGCATCGTCTGCCGCACCGGGTTCGGGGGGCGTCGGCGGCGTCCCCGGCAAGTCCGCGGACAGGTTGCGGGCCGGCCAGCTTAGCACATTGGTCGGCCCCGGCTTGTCGCGGAATTCGGTGTTGAGTTGCGCGATGCGTTTATCGTCGCAGCCCATGACACACAGCATCAAGCCATTGGCCGACATGCCGAGGGCCGCAAGCGTTGCCGCTGCGGCCCGGTCCGAAATCGTGGCAAGGCCTGCGCGGTCCCAGCGCGGGTCTTCGATTACAGTATCAACCAGAGGCTCCATCATGCGCTTCATACGCCTCGATGATCTTGGCGACAAGCGGATGGCGCACCACGTCTTTCGATGTGAAGTAGTTGAACGACACACCCTTGACGCCCGCCAGAATCCGCTCGGCGTCCGCCAGGCCAGAGGCCACGCCGCGCGGCAGGTCCACTTGCGTGCGGTCACCGGTGATGACCATGCGCGACCCTTCGCCCAGACGCGTCAGGAACATCTTCATCTGCATTGTCGTGGCGTTTTGCGCCTCGTCCAGCACGACAAAGGCATTGGCCAGCGTGCGGCCGCGCATGAAGGCCAGCGGTGCGATTTCGATGCGTTTGTCCTCGACCAGTTTCTGCATCTGCTTTTGCGGCAGGAAATCATTCAGCGCGTCATAGAGCGGCTGCATGTAGGGATCGACCTTTTCCTTCATGTCGCCGGGAAGGAAACCCAGACGTTCGCCCGCCTCAACCGCCGGGCGGCTCAAGATGATCTTTTCGACCGCCCCTGACAGCAGCATCGTCACACCCACCGCCACCGCAAGATAAGTCTTGCCGGTGCCTGCCGGGCCGATACCAAAGCCAAGCTCATTGTCGAACAGGTTGGCGACATAGGCCTTTTGCGCGTCGGTCCGCGGCTCAACGGGCCGCTTGCGGGTGCGCAGTTCGTATTTCGGGCCCGAGAACATCTCGATCTGTTCATCCTGACGAAGTTCGGTCGACATCGGGCGTCCCATGCGGATCGCGCCGTCAATATCGCCTGCGGTCACATCGCGCCCCGCCTCAAGCCGGGCATACAGTGAACGCAGCACGGCGGCCGCCTGTTCCCGGCTGGATCTGTCGCCGATCACCGCCAGGCGATTTCCACGCCGAAGGATATGCACCCCCATCTGATGCTCGACTTGTGAAAGGTTGCGGTCAAACTCGCCGCACAGGCCAATCAGCAATCGGTTGTCGGGGAATTCCAGAAGCGTTTCGACGATATCTTCCGGACGGGTCGGGGGTGTCAGCGCGCTGATGCCCAAGGAGATCTCCTTCATACGACAGGTTGCAACTACTCAAGTGTGGGGTCTGATCTGCGATCTGGCAAGCCTCAATCACCCCATATTGTCAGCTTAGGGCGGCAAACCGCACGGTCTTGTGACAGGTGCTGAAAAATTGCCCGTGAAATGCTGCCCCCGAAATGCAAAAGGCCACAGCGGTTGCCGTGGCCTTTGCAATGTCGTCTGTAACGATCAGTTCGGCGTCTGCGTCGACCCCGGAACATAGTCGCGGATGCCCTGAGTGTTGGACTGGTAGTTGCGCAGAACGGTGCCCGGCGCGTAGTTGTTGTTGCAGATCGGCAGACCCGAGCGCGGATCGAACCGGCGGCCCGAATAGCCCTCTACACCGTCGTCGATGATCCAGCCCTGACAGCCGTCCGGATCATAGGCGATGGCACCGCCGCCCGGGGCCAGAACGCCCTTGTCGCGGCCGCGGTCCTGACTGGTCGCGATGACCGTGTTGGGATCGCCGTTGTAGGGACGCACACCTTCTAACGCGCAGCCGCTCAGCGTCGATGCACCAAGAAGAACAAGTCCTGTGAACATATGTGTTTTCATGGCGATCAATACCTGTAGCAGACAACTTCGACGCGGCGGTTCTGCTGCATTCCGGCAGCCGACGCGTTCGAGGCGATGGGTTCACGTTCACCGAAGCCGATTTCACGCTCGACCACTGCACCAACAGACCGGGCAACCTTGGCCACGGCCGCTGCACGGCGCTGCGACAGGCGGATGTTGTATTCATCCGATGCACGGCTGTCTGTGTGGCCATAAACGGCATAGCCGAAGGCCCCGGCGCTTTGGAAAAACTGCTGCAGATACGACCGCCCGCTTGCCGTCAGATTGGCGCTGTCGGTTGCGAACATCGTGTCGGTATTCTGGACAAGGCAGGTGTTGCGCTTGAGGCAGACCGGCTTGCCGGTTTGCGGGTTCACGCGGTCAAGCATGTATCCTTCAAGGCCGCCATCGGCCCACCAGTGCATGCAGCCGTCGTCATCGACCCACATACCCCATTCAATTTTTCCGGCGACAGTGGGACCGCTTTGCGCTGCGGCCATAGAGGCAACCGACAGGCCGAACGCCAGCGTCACCATTCCCAAAATCAACCGAACTGCGTTGGACAATCGTTCCACAGTGGCAGCTCCCCTTAACCTGTTGGACTATATATACCCCGCCTCAGAAATGCCGCCGCGTCGCCATGATGTAAAGCAAAATCTATGGGTCGTTTGACAATCTGACCACTAATTGTTGCGTCTCGGGTACTCAATTCCGGTGGTTCGGAAGGATTGCTTACGCGGCGGAAACAGAGCTTTCCGCGCTAAGACGTTCCCCCGCCAAAGAATTTGTCGAAGCTGCCACAATTCGCACCCTGACAAGGTCGCCGGGCCGCCCGTTCGAGTCGGTGACATGCACCGCATGCAGGTGATCCGATTTTCCCACCATCTGCCCCGGCATCCGTCCGGCCTTCTCGTAAAGCACACCAACCTCGCGGCCGACCATTGCGGATTGCGCGGCGCGTTGCTGGGCGGTCAGCAGGGTCTGGATGCGCTGCAGGCGGTCGTCGGCCAGTGCCGCATCCACTTCGGGCTTTTCCGCCGCCGGGGTGCCAGGACGGGGCGAGTATTTGAAGGAATAGGCCATTCCGAAGCCCACCGCCCGGATCAGCGCCAGCGTGGCGTCGAAATCTGCATCCGTCTCGCCGGGGAAGCCCACGATGAAATCGGAACTCAGCAGGATGTCGGGGCGCACGGCGCGAAACCGCTCGATCAGGCGCACATAATCGTCTGCCGTATGCTTGCGGTTCATCGCCTTCAGAATCCGGTCCGACCCCGATTGCACCGGCAAATGCAGATAGGGCATCAGCGCGGGCAGGTCACCGTGGGCGGCAACAAGATCGTCGTCCATGTCATTGGGATGCGAGGTCATGTAGCGCAGCCGCACAAGACCGTCGATCTGCGCCATCTCGCGCAAAAGGCGCGAAAGCCCCCAACCCGAGCCGTGATAGGCGTTGACGTTCTGGCCCAGAAGCGTGATCTCGCGCACGCCCCTTGCTACCAGCGCCCGTGCCTCGGACAGCAGACGCTCTGCCGGGCGGCTGACTTCGGAGCCGCGGGTATAGGGCACCACGCAAAAGGCGCAGAACTTGTCGCAGCCTTCCTGCACCGTCAGAAACGCCGACGGGCCGCGCAGCGAGGTGCGTTCCGGCAGGTGGTCGAATTTATCCTCGGGCGGGAAGTCGGTGTTGATCTGCGTCACACCCTTGCCCACCGCACGCGCCATTTCCGGCAGACGGTGATAGCTTTGCGGCCCCACCACCAGATCGACCATCGGCGCCCGGCGCAGGATCTCGTCGCCCTCGGCCTGCGCAACGCAACCCGCCACGCCGATTTTCAGATCGGGCCGCGCGATTTTCAGCGGGCGCAGGCGGCCAAGATCGGAATACAGTTTTTCCGACGCCTTTTCGCGGATGTGGCAGGTGTTCAGAAGCACCATGTCGGCTTCTTCGATCACGTCCGTCGTGACATAGCCATCCGCCCCCAGCGCCTCGGTCATGCGCTCGCTGTCATAGACGTTCATCTGGCACCCGTAGGTCTTGATGAACAGCTTTTTGGGGTCGGACATCTGGTCAGACATGGGGGCAGGCCTTTCGCGGTCAGCTTTCGGGTTTACACGCAACGCTTGCCCGTCGCAACGCGCCTGCGACGCCAAACCAATTGACGTTTCCAGTTCCTTCACCGACCTTGTGCAAAAAAGACCCATGAGGGGGCAAAGTTTCGGATGCGCTACACTGACTTGACGCAGTTCATCACCGCGCACCGGGCGCTGCTGACCAAGGGGCCGGTCTGCCTGATCATGGTTGAAGACATGGTCGAGGTGGCAAGCACCATCGTCCATCATCTGCGCCTGGGGTTTCGCACCATCGTGGTTCTGATGCCCGATGAAGTGGCGCTTGACCCCGATCTTGAGGCCGTGGTTCACCGCGTGGTCTTTGATGTTCACGCCGACAATGCGATGATGGCGGCCGTGAACCAGATCAATGACGCCGCGACCGGGGCGTGGGTCTATTATTGCTACAACGCCGAATATCTGATGTTTCCGTTCTGCGAGACACGCACCGTCGGCGACATGCTGTCGTTCCATGCCGAAGAACGGCGCGATGCGATGCTGACCTATGTGGTTGATCTGTATGCCGGGGATCTGAACGCGAACCCCAATGCCGTCAGCCTGACGGATGCCCATGTCGACCGGACCGGCTACTACGCGCTGGGCCGCAAGGATGCCGCGAACAACCATCACCCCAAGGAACGCCAACTGGATTTTCACGGCGGCCTGCGCTGGCGGTTCGAGGAATATGTAAGCTGGACCAAACGCAAGATCGACCGCATCTCGATCTTTCGGGCAAAGCCGGGGTTGCGCCTGCTGCCCGACTACACCTTCACCGAAGAGGAATATAACACCTTCGCCTGCCCTTGGCATCACAACCTGACCGCCGCCGTTTGTTCGTTCCGCACCGCAAAAGCGCTTAGAACCAACCCCGGCTCGCGGTTCGAGATCACGAATTTCCGCTGGCGCAACTCTACCCCGTTCGAGTGGCAATCGCAGCAATTGCTTGACCTTGGCCTGATGGAGCCGGGCCAGTGGTTCTGATCGGGCGCGGCTGACGGCATGGCGCGCAAACGTCGTGACACCAGCCTGCCCGCACCGTTTCTGCAGCGCGTGACCCTGCGCGCGGAGGGGATGGACCGCGACCTTTATCCGTTTTCGCTGCCGTGGTTGCGCGATGACAATTTCATGCTGGAATTCACAACGCCTGTGACGATTCTGGTGGGCGAAAACGGCGTCGGGAAATCGACCCTGATCGAGGCGGTTGCAGCCCTTGCCGGTTATGACGAGGCGGGCGGCGGCAAGGGTTACATGCCCGTCAATCACTCTGCCGCGATTGATCGCAGCGGGACCGTGCTTGCCGATCATCTGCGCGCGGGCTGGTTGCCAAAAGTGACGGAGGGGTGGTTTTTTCGGGCTGAATCCTTCTATTCCGTGGCGCGATACATGGACGAAGCGGCACTTGACTTCGGCCGGGTGCCGCCCGACTTCCTGTCATGGTCGCATGGCGAGGGGTTTTTGCGGTTCTTTGCCGAACGCTGCGGCCGGCAGGGCGTCTACTTCCTTGATGAACCGGAAAGTGCCTTGTCACCGATGCGCCAGCTTGACCTTCTGGCTCTTCTGCAACGCATCACCGACAGTGCCGTTTCGCAGGTCATCATGGCGACACATTCGCCCTTTCTGATGGCCCTGCCGGGCGCACGCCTGCTTGAGATCACGCGTTTTGGCATCGAGGAGACAGACTTTCGACAAACCCGCCTTTTCCGCCTTTACGGCGCATTTTCCCGTGACCCCGCAGGATTCATCGCCGATGCGCTGGACGAGCGGAAGCAAAGGAACGACCCGCAGCTTGACCGGCAGCAGCATCCCGACTGACGCAACGCTTTTAGTGAAATCTCAACCCTTCGCGCGAATGTTGCTTGCGTAACCCGCCTTGTAGTTTATCCCCGTTTGCAAGACCAAAAACAAACCGAAGCAGGACATCTTTCATATGACACTTGTCGCGCGCGATCTGGCCGCCCGTACCGCACGGGAATGGGTTCAGCTTCTGGCGAAATACCGTGATCCGTCGACGACACGCAGCTGGGTCGAACTCGGGCTGACGCTGGTGCCGTTTCTGGGTATCTGGGCGCTGGCCTACGCGGCGATGCACATACACTGGTCGCTGACGCTGGCGCTTGCCGCGCTGAACGGGTTCTTTCTGGTCCGCCTTTTCGCTATTCAGCACGATTGCGGCCATGCGGCCTTTTTCCGCAACCGACATGTGAATGACTGGGCGGGACGGGCGCTGGGTGTGCTGACGCTGACGCCTTACGATGTGTGGCGGCGTGCGCATTCGATCCATCATGCAGGGTCCGGCAATCTTGACCGCCGCGGGATGGGCGACATCATGACGCTGACCGTGGCGGAATACAACGCCCGCAGCCTGCGCGGAAAGATCCTGTATCGGCTTTACCGCCACCCGGTCGTGCTGTTCGGAGTCGGGCCGTTCTACATTTTCTTCGTCAACAACCGCCTGCCTGTAGGCCTGATGAAGGCTGGTGCGCGCTATTGGGTGTCGGCGATGGCCACCAATGTCGTGCTGATTGCGCTGCTGACCGGCCTGTACCTGAGCGGAGGCTGGGCCCCGATCCTGATGATCTGGTTGCCGACCTCGTTTGTGGCGGCGGCCATCGGGGTCTGGCTGTTCTATGTGCAGCACCAGTTCGAGACGACGCAGTGGGACCGCGAGGGGGACTGGCAGTTGCATGATGCGGCCCTAGAAGGCAGCTCGCACTATGTTCTGCCGGCAGTGCTGCAATGGCTGACCGCGAACATCGGTGTGCACCATGTGCACCACCTTTACGCCCGCATCCCGTTCTACCGCCTGCCCGAGGTGCTGCGCGATTTCCCGGCCTTGGCGGACGCCCAGCGGATGACGCTGCTGGAAAGCTTTGCCAACGCCAAGCTGCATCTTTGGGATGAAAAAGGGCGCCGGCTTCTGACCTATGCGCAGGCGCGCGCCTTGCGGCGTCAGGCGGCCTGACGGACCGAAGGTCGGTGAATCCCGGCGAGGTCAGACCCGGCGAGTTCAGACCCGGCGCAGCCGGATCACCACATCAACCCGGCTAAGTTCGGCTCCTTCGGGGACCTGAGGCAGGCGGCTTATTTCAAGCTCATCCGCAGGCGCATCGGTCAACTCTCCACTGTCTTCCCAATAGAAGTGCGGGTGGTCGTCCATGCGGGTGTCGAAATAGCTTTTCGCGCCATCGACCACCACTTCCTGCATCAGACCGGCATCACAGAACGCCCGCAACGTGTTGTAGACGGTCGCAAGACTGACCTTGGCATCCGAACAGGACGAGGCGGCATACAGGCTTTCTGCCGTTACATGCCGGTTCTGCCCGTCGCCGACCAGCAACTGCGCCAGCGCCACGCGCTGCCGCGTGGGCCGCAAACCACCCCGCACCAACCACTCAGTGGAGTGATCCGCCGCGAGCTTCCGGGTGTTAGGGTTTGAGCTGATCATGCAGCCAATATAGGGGGCCGTGCAGCCGCATTCAAACGAAAACGCAAGGCAACCGACCCGCGGGCCCGGGCGGGCACCCTTGCCTCTGCTTCCATGCCAATGCTAGAGGGGAAGCCAACAGGCTAGTGACGGGGGGCTGCGGCGGCATATGGCGGATTTTCCGACCTTCTTTGACAAGGACGCGCTTTTGCGCTGCGCGCGGGGCGAGTTGTTCGGCCCCGGCAACGCGCAGCTTCCGCTGCCACCGATGCTGATGATGGACCGGATCACCGACATCTCTGGCGATGGCGGCGCGTTCGGCAAGGGCCACGTGGTCGCCGAATTCGACATAACGCCCGATCTGTGGTTTTTTGCCTGCCACTTTCCCGGCAATCCGGTGATGCCGGGATGCCTTGGCCTTGACGGGCTGTGGCAATTGACCGGCTTCAATCTGGGCTGGCGGGGCTGGCAGGGTCAGGGTTTCGCGCTGGGTGTGGGCGAGGTCAAGCTGACCGGTATGGTCACCCCCACCCGCACCAAAATCACCTATTTCGTCGATTTCACCCGCGTCATTGACCGCCGTCTGAAAATGGGCGTCGCCAATGGCCGTGTTGAGGCGGACGGTGAGATCATCTATCAAGTGACGGACATGAAGGTCGGTCTTGCCGCAAGCTGATCTCGTCCGATAACGCCAAGGAGAATGCCCATGCGCCGCGTCGTCATCACCGGAATAGGGATCGTCTCGTCCATCGGCAACAATGCAGCCGAGGTAGAGGCCGCGTTGCGTGCGGGCAAGTCGGGCATCGTCTTTGCGCCCGATTATGCCGAACACGGCTTTCGCTGCCGGGTGCACGGCCAGCCCAACATCGTGTTCGAGGATCATATCGACAAGCGTGATCTGCGCTTCATGGGGGATGGTGCGGCCTACAACTTCATCGCGATGAAAGAGGCGGTGGCCGACAGCGGGCTGGACGAGGCCGACATTTCCAACGAACGCACCGGTCTGATCATGGGGTCGGGCGGGCCGTCGACAAAGTCGTTCTTCCGGGCCCACAACATCGTGCGCGACACCGGCAGCCCCAAGCGCATGGGGCCGTTCATGGTGACCAAGGGCATGTCATCCACCAACTCCGCCTGCCTTGCCACACCGTTCCGGATCAAGGGTGTGAACTATTCGATCACCTCGGCCTGTTCCACATCGGCGCATTGCATCGGCAACGGCACCGAACTGATCCAGATGGGCAAGCAGGATATCGTTTTTGCCGGCGGCGGCGAGGAACTGGACTGGACCCTGTCGTGCCTCTTTGACGCAATGGGCGCGATGAGCAGCAAGTACAACGACACACCGGAAAAGGCTTCGCGCGCGTTCGATGCCAACCGCGACGGGTTCGTGATTGCGGGCGGTGGCGGTGTAGTGGTGCTGGAGGAATTGCACCATGCACTGGCGCGGGGTGCCAAGATTTACGGTGAAGTTACCGGCTACGGTGCCACGTCCGACGGTCACGATATGGTCGCCCCCTCGGGCGAGGGCGGTGAGCGGTCGATGAAACTGGCGTTGTCGACCCTGCCAACGGGCCGCAAGATCAGCTACATCAACGCGCACGGCACCTCGACCCCGGCCGGCGATGTGACCGAGGTCAAGGCGATCCGCCGGGTGTTCGGTGAAGCTGCGATGCCGCCGATCTCGTCCACCAAATCGCTGACCGGCCACAGCCTTGGGGCCACCGGCGCGCAAGAAGCGATCTATTCGCTGATGATGATGAACAGCGGGTTCATCGCCGCCTCGGCCAATGTCGACATGCTGGACCCCGAAATTCACGAAGGTGAAATCGCGACCAAACTGCGCACCGATGTCGAGATGGATTCGGTTCTGTCGAACAGTTTCGGCTTTGGCGGCACCAATGCCACCCTCGTGATGAGCAAACTCCAGAAGTAAGAGGTGCGCCGGATGGCCGATCTGATGAAGGGCAAGCGGGGCCTTGTGATGGGCGTCGCCAACGACCGCTCGATTGCGTGGGGCATCGCCAAGGCATTGGCGGACGAGGGCGCGGAGCTTGCGTTTTCCTATCAGGGCGAGGCGTTCGGCAAACGGGTGGAGCCTCTGGCGGCGTCGGTCGGGTCAACCGTCATGGTGGATGTCGATGTGATGGATCAGGTGTCGATGGATGCGGCCTTTGCGCGGATCGGCACGGAATGGGGCAGCCTTGATTTCGTGATTCACGCGATCGCGTTTTCCGACAAGTCGGAACTGACGGGCCGTTTCATCAACACCAGCCTTGATAACTTCAAGAACAGCCTCGCGATCTCGTGCTATTCCTTCATCGACGTGTCGCGCCGTGCGGCCCAGTTGATGCCCAATGGCGGCAGCCTGATCACCCTGACGTTTCAGGGGTCAAACCGGGTGACGCCGAACTACAATGTGATGGGCGTGGCCAAGGCGGCGCTGGAATCCTCGGTCCTGTATCTGGCGAACGATCTTGGCCCGCAGGCGATCCGCGTCAATGCCATCTCGCCCGGCCCGATGAAAACGCTGGCGGGTGCTGCCATCGGCGGCGCGCGCGCCACCTTCCGCCATTCCGAGGCGAACGCGCCGTTGCGCCGCAATGCCACGCTGGAGCATATCGGCGGCACTGCCGTTTATCTGGCCTCCGACTATGGTGCATCGACCACCGGCGAGGTGATCAGGGTGGACGGCGGATTTCATGTGTTGGGCATGCCACAATCCGAAAACCTCTGAGACCCTTCCCACACTCCATCTTTCCGTTTTCACAAAACTGCCCGACTTTAGCCCGGTGACCGTGTTCTGGTGGTCGCTGATCTGGCGTCGGGGACAAAGAGCATGACCGGAGTGGCGATTGGCCTGCTGATGTGCGCGGCGATGCTGTTCACGTTGCGGGGCGGGTTGACAGCACGCGGGCATCTTGTGACCCTGGCCGGGTTCGACATGTCGTCGCTTGGGCTGGGCGTGCTGGCCGTGATCGTGGCGGTCTATTTCTTTGGGCCGATGTATGGGGCGGCGCTGATCCTTTCCGTCATGGTGCATGAATTCGGCCATGTCGCTGCATTTCGCATCTGTGGCCATTCCGATGCGCGGTTTCGGCTGATCCCGCTGTTTGGCGGGGTTGCAATCTCGAACCAGCAACCCGCATCGCAGGACAAGGCGTTTTTCATCTCGCTGATGGGTCCGGGCATCTGCCTTGCGCCAATGGCACTTGCCTATGCGCTGTCCTATTCGGATTTCCTGTGGGAGGAGTGGCCCGATGCCGCGAATTTCATGTGGGTTTTTGCGATTTCGAATGCGGCACTGAATTTCTTCAACCTGCTGCCGTTCTATCCGCTGGATGGCGGAAACTGCCTGCGCATCCTGTGTCATACGTTCTGGCCCGGCGGCACGCGGATTGTCACCATCGCCATGTCGGCGGCGGCGGCGGCAATCGCATTCTATCTGCAGGCGTGGTTCCTTTTGATCTTTGTGCTGATGGGCACGCAAAACCTGATGCAATCGGAAAACCTGCTTCACGCTCAACGCCGGATGGGATGGAGGCGCGGGCTGCTGGCGGCGCTGGCGTATCTGTTCACGACGGCTGCGCATTTCTGGGGCAGCCTCGAACTGATCTCGCACTACTTCTGAAACACCGTTGCAACCTGTTGCAAAACGGCTAACCCTGCCCGCCATGGCGGGAAGCATATGAATATCACGCTGAAGGATGTGGCCCTGCGCGCAGGCGTGTCACGATCGGCGGTGTCGCGGTGCTTCACGCCGGGCGCGTCGATTTCGGCGGGCACGC
>JBGSRQ010000123.1:0-2090 GCA_041737515.1 Rhodobacterales bacterium
AGGGCCACGACCATGACCACGCGCCTGACGACCACGCGCACGCCGCAGACGAGGCCGAAAAGCCCTACCGCGCGATGGATCACGCCTCGGACACCGATGACGAGATCGAGTCCATCGCCGACGAAGACGTGGCCGAGGAAATCCGCACACCGCGCAAGCCCCGCGCGCGCCGCTACAAGATTCAGGAGGTCGTGAAAGTCCGCCAGATCATGTTGATTCAGGTGGTCAAGGAAGAGCGTGGCAACAAGGGCGCCGCCCTTACGACCTATCTTTCGCTTGCTGGCCGCTATTGTGTGCTGATGCCCAATACCGCACGCGGCGGGGGCATTTCGCGCAAGATCACCCAGGCAGTTGATCGCAAGAAGCTGAAGGAAATCGCGCAGGAAATCGAGGTGCCGGAAGGCGCTGGCCTGATCATCCGCACGGCAGGGGCCAAGCGCACCAAGCCGGAAATCCGGCGCGATTACGAATATCTGATGCGGCTTTGGGAACAGGTCCGCGAGTTGACACTGAAATCCATCGCCCCCGCCCCGATCTACGAGGAAGGCGATCTGATCAAACGGTCGATCCGCGATCTTTACTCCAAAGAGATCGACGAGGTTCTGGTCGAGGGCGAGGCCGGCTATCGCACCGCCAAAGACTTCATGCGGATGATCATGCCAAGCCATGCCAAGGCCGTGAAACGCTATAACGAACCGATGCCGCTGTTTGCGCGCCATCAGGTTGAAAGCTATCTGGCGGGCATGTTCAACCCGACGGTGCAGCTCAAATCCGGCGGCTACATCGTGATCGGCGTCACCAAGGCACTGGTTGCCATCGACGTGAACTCCGGCCGGGCGACCAAGGAAGGTTCGATCGAGGAAACGGCGCTGAAAACCAACCTCGAGGCCGCCGAAGAAGTTGCGCGCCAGTTGCGTCTGCGCGACCTTGCGGGCCTGATCGTGATCGACTTCATCGACATGGAAGAGCGTCGCAACAATGCGTCGGTCGAAAAGCGCCTGAAAGACAAGCTGAAAACCGACCGCGCCCGGATTCAGGTCGGCCGCATTTCCGGCTTTGGCCTGATGGAAATGTCGCGCCAGCGCCTGCGCCCGGGCATGCTTGAATCCACCACCCAACCCTGTGCGCATTGCCACGGCACGGGGCTGATCCGGTCGGATGAAAGCCTTGCGCTGACGATCCTGCGCGCGCTGGAAGAAGAGGGCACGCGCAAGCGGTCGAAAGAGGTTCTGCTGCGCGGCCCGGTCGCCGTGCTGAACTTCCTGATGAACAACAAGCGCGAACATATCGCGCTGATCGAGGCGCGCTACGGCATGGCGGTGCGCCTTGAGGCTGATCCGTCGATGATCAGCCCCGATTATGTGATCGACAAGTTCAAGACGGCAACCCGCGTGGTGCCCGAACCCTCGGCGGTGATCTCGGGCAATGCCGGACTTATGGGCGCTGCAGTGGACGAAGACGAAGACGACGATATCGTTGACGAGGTCGATGACGAAGAAGCCGAAGAAGCCGAAGCCGATGCACCCCGCGCGCAGGCCGAAGGTGCTGCCGCGAACGGTGATGGTGAAGGCGGCAAGAAAAAGCGCCGCCGTCGCCGCCGTCGGCGTGGTGGTTCTGGCGCCAATGGGGCAAATGGCGCGTCCGATGCCGGCGAAGATGGCAGCGACGAGGATGATGGAACTGATCTGCAGGCCGAACCGGCCAGCGATGCCACGGCTGAAGAAAAGGCGGCAGAGCCGGCGAAAAAACCCTCCCGCAGCCGCAGCCGGTCCAGATCGTCGTCCCGGTCCCCGGATGCAGCCGTCGTGTCGGAAGTCGCCGCTGACGTGGCGCCCGTCGCTGTTGCGGCAGACGAACCGTCAGGCGATGCTCCGGCCAAGCCCAAAACCACGCGGACCCGGACTCGCAAGCCCAAGGCAACCGAAGCAGGTGCCGAAGTGGGCCCGATCGTCGCCCCTGAACCCGTCGCCGCGGTTGCGGTTGTTGCCGAAAGCGTGACCGCGCCGGTTGTCAGCAAGCCTGCGCCCGCAGCGAAGCCAACACGGTCGCGCGCAGCCAAAGCCACGGCACCGGCGGAGGTTGCGCCCGCC
>JBGSRQ010000155.1:0-3780 GCA_041737515.1 Rhodobacterales bacterium
GGCTGGTGGATCCCGACGGGCGCCTGTACTTCTCGCACGGCATCGACAGCGTGCGGATGCCAAGCGCGGCAAAAACCAGCGCCTCGACCGGGCGGCCCGCATCCTCGCCGCAAAACGACAGCGCCGTGCCGGTTTCTTCACAGCGCCCGACGATTTTGCCCAGAAACGTCAGGAACGATGTATTCAGCGTGTCATACCGGCGCCGTACCCGCTCATTCTCACGATCGGCAGCAAAGAAGAACTGTTTCAGATCATTGCCCCCGATCGAGATGAAATCGACCGTCTCGAAGAACGATTGCGGCGCAAAGGCCAGACTTGGTGTCTCCAGCATGGCACCGATCTTCAGTGCGCTCGGCACCGCATGGCCCAGACTTCTCTCACGGTGAACCTCGCTCAGAAACTGCGCGCGGGCCTGGGTGAATTCACCCATTTCCGAAACAAAGGGAAACATCACCGAAAGCGGACGCCCGTTTGCCGCCCGCAAAAGCGCCTGCAACTGCATCCGAAGAACGCCCGGTTTATCAAGCCCCACCCGGATCGCGCGCCAGCCCATCGCGGGGTTGGGCTCATCATTGGGCTTCATGTAGGGCAACACCTTGTCAGACCCGATATCCAGCGTGCGGAACGCCACTGGCCGGCCGCGCGCGGCATCCATCACCCGCGCGTAAAGCACCGCGAGTTCCGCCCGTTTGGGCATGTGGTTGCGCACCAGAAACTGCAATTCGGTGCGGAACAATCCCACACCCGCCGCGCCCGACCCTTCAAGACTGGGCAGGTCAGCCATCAGGCCCGCATTCATCATGAGCGTGGTCACCGATCCACAGGTCGATTGCGCCGGCAGATCGCGCAGACCCGCATAGCGTTCCTGCGCTTTGGCAAACATCGCGATCTTTTCGCGGAACGCTTGGGCCACGGTATCGTCGGGGCGCAGATGCACGATGCCCTGATCGCCGTCCACCAGGATGTGATCACCGTTCAGTGCTTCAGAAGTGATCCGCCCGGCATTGATCACCAGCGGAATGGCCAGCGCGCGCGCCACCACAGCGGCATGGGACCCGACCGAACCTTCCTCCAACACCACGCCGCGCAGTTTGCGCCCGTATTCCAGCAATTCGCCCGGCCCGATATTGCGCGCCACCAGCACCGGGTTTTCGGGCATTTCCGCCCCGGTGTTGTGGCCTTGCCCGGTCAGAATCCGCAACAGCCGGTTCGACAGATCGTCCAGATCATGCAGCCGTTCGCGCAGATAGGCGTCGGGCACTTGTTGCAGGCGTGCGCGGGTGGCCGATTGCTCTTTTTCGACAGCGGCTTCAGCCGACAGGCCAAGCTGGATGTCCTCCTCCATCCGGCGCAGCCAGCCGCGCGAATGGGCGAACATCCGGTATGCCTCCAGAACCTGCTTCTGGTCCTTGTCCAGGCTTGGCACCGACAAGAGATCATCGACCGACACCCGCAGTTCTCCTACGGCGGCCCGGATGCGTTCGGTTTCCAGCGCCGGGTCATCCGCCACCGGGTTCGTGACCACCACCCGCCCCTCGTGCAGCCAGACACGGCCTACGGCGGCGCCTACCTGCCCCGTCCCACCCCGTCGCACAACCGGCTGGCGGTGCAGCGGGGCAAGGGCGGCACCCTCGCCCTGAAACGCGCCCAATTCGGTCATCTCGGCCAGCACCATCGCCACCACTTCCAGCGCGTAGACCTGATCTTCGGAATAGGCGTCGGTCTTCTTGGATTGCACGACAAGCACGCCAAGCGCTTCGCCCACGCGCTGGATCGGCACACCCAGAAAGGCCGAGAACACCTCTTCCCCGGTTTCGGGCATATAGCGAAAGCCGCGTTCGGCAGGGGCATTGCCGGTATTCACCGGGGTTGCCGTGCGCGCGACGCGCCCCACCAGTCCTTCGCCCAGCCTCATGCGCGTCTGGTGCACCGACTCGGGCTTGAGACCTTCGGTGGCGCAAAGTTCCAGCGTATCTCTGTCACGGAACAGATAGATCGAGCAGACCTCTGACCCGATCGAATCCGCGATGATATGCGTGATGCGGTCCAGCCGGTCCTGCCCGGCCCCCGGCTCGGCAAGGCTGTCACGCAGACGCCGCAGCAATTTGCGACTTTCGCTTTCGGATCTTTCAGGCATTCAGCGCAATCCCCTGCTCTGGCTGCCATCTATAGGCGAGTTGATCGGCAAAGGGGAGTGGGCAAAAGACATGCCCCCCGGAACGCTGTGGATCGCTGTTGCCGTCAGTCGGCCTTCTCCAGCCCGAAGGCATCATGCAAGGACTGGACGGCCAGTTCCATGTACTTGCGGTCGATCAGGACCGAGATCTTGATCTCGGAGGTGGCAATCACCTTGATGTTCACGTTTTCTGACGCCAGCGCCTTGAACATGGTCGCGGCCACCCCGGCATGGCTGCGCATGCCGATGCCCACGACCGAGATCTTGGCCACTTCCGTATCCTCGACCAGTTCAGCGTATTTGATCAGACCCGCCGCCTGCGCCTCTTCCATCGCCTTGCGGGCGCGCAGCACCTGATTGACCGGGCAGGAAAAGGTAATGTCGGTGTAGGCGCGCGTATCGCCGTGGTCTTCAATCTCCGAGATGTTCTGCACGATCATGTCGACATTGACGCCCGCCTCCGACAAGGGGCCAAAGATCGCGGCGGCAATTCCGGGGCGGTCCTCGACCCTGACCAGCGTCATCTTCGCCTCATCCCGGCTGTAGGCGACGCCGGATACAACTTTCGATTCCATGATTTCATCCTCATCGCAGACAAGCGTTCCAGAGTTTTCGTCAGTCTCCTCGAATGAAGACAAAACCCGCAGCCGCACCTTGTAGCGCATCGCAAGTTCGACCGACCGGGTTTGCAGAACCTTGGCGCCAAGACTGGCAAGTTCCAGCATTTCCTCGAACGCGATGCGGTCCAGCTTGCGCGCCTTCTTGGTGATGCGCGGGTCGGTGGTGTAGACGCCATCAACATCGGTGTAGATGTCGCAGCGCTCGGCCTCGAACGCGGCGGCAAAGGCAACGGCTGTGGTGTCTGAACCACCGCGCCCAAGCGTCGTGATCCGGCCTTCTGCCGACACGCCCTGAAAGCCCGCGACCACGGCGACGCGGAAACCTTCAGCAAACTTCGCGTCGATATTGGCACGCGGGATCGATTCAAACCGTGCCGAGGAATGTGCCGAGGTCGTATTGATCGGCACCTGCCATCCCTGCCAGGACCGTGCCGGCACATCCATTTCCTGCAGCGTCAGCGCCATCAGCCCCGCTGTCACATTCTCGCCCGCCGATACCACCGCATCATACTCGCGCGCATCAAACAGCGGTGAGGTTTGCTCGACCCAGCCCACAAGCTCGTTTGTCTTGCCCGACATGGCACTGACGATGACGATCACGTCATAGCCGCGCTCCACCTCGCGCCTGACCTTTTGCGCCGCATTCGCGATGCGCGCCAGGTCGGCCACGGACGTGCCGCCGAATTTCATCACCAAAAGCGGCATCGTCTTCCCCGCGCAGCGCTGCCCCGAACATGGCGCGCTTCTTATGCCGCAGGCTGACGGGGTGCAAGAGCAGGTCTGACCCTGTGGCTTCGGACTTCATCTTTGCAAAAATACTCAAATCCGACCGTTGGCCCGGGTGGGGCGGGCGGAGTTGAGTATTTGGACAAAAATGAAGTCGAAAGTCCCCGTCTGTCGAAAGACCAAGTCTAAAGCGCGCGCCAGCCGATATCGCGGCGGCAGAATCCGCCGGGCCAATCAATGCGGTCGACCATCGCATAG
>JBGSRQ010000179.1:0-5753 GCA_041737515.1 Rhodobacterales bacterium
GATCGTCTGACGCTGACCGGTCACAAACGCACGGTGGCGCGGAACGCAAGCGCACCTTAAGACGTTGCACAGCAACCCCCCCAAAAGGCGCGCCATGAAACGTTTGATATGCCCGGTGTGCGGCAACGAAGTGCATTTCGAAAACCGGGCCTGCGTTCAATGTGGCACCGCATTGGGCTTTCGGCCAGAGGCGCTGTCGATGGCAGCCGCCGCACCGCATGGAAATGGCATCTACTGTGCCAACGCCCGAGCTGCCGGTTGCAACTGGTTCATCCCGCCGGGCACCACGACCGGATTTTGTGCGGCGTGCAAGCACAACAACACTGTCCCCAATGCAGGCCAGGCTGAAAACCCGGCGCGCTGGGCCGAGATCGAGGGCGCGAAACGTCAGCTTTTCTATGCAATCCTGCGCTGGAACCTGCCGCATCCGACCAAGGCCGAAGATATGGCCCGCGGCCTTGCGTTCGATTTTCTGGCGGATGCACAAAATCCCGATGGCAGCATCCAACCCGTAGTGACTGGCCACAATGACGGGTTGATCACCCTGAACCTTGCCGAAGGCGATGACGCCATCCGTATCGCGCGCAAATCGGCGCTGGCCGAACCCTACCGCACCATCATCGGTCACATGCGCCACGAGGTCGGGCATTATTATTGGGCGCTGCTGCTGGAAAACACCGCGAAACTGGAGGCCTTTCGCGCGCTTTTTGGCGATGAACGGGCCGATTATGCCGACGCGTTGCAGCGCCACTATGATCAGGGCGCGCCGGCCGGCTGGGCGCAATCTTATATCAGCGCCTATGCAACTGCCCACCCCTGGGAAGATTTTGCCGAAACTTGGGCGCACTGGATGCATATCGTCGACGGGCTGGAAACCGCGCGAGCCTATGGCATCAGCCCGTGGTCCAGCCCGGAAGGTCCTGCCGCCACGCTGCCGGACGATCCCTATGCGATCGGCGACATAGCGGGTGCAATCACCGCCTGGGTGCCGCTGACCATTGCAGTCAACGCGATGAACCGGGGCATGGGCCAGCCCGACCTTTACCCCTTTGTGCTGTCGCACAGCGTGGCGGCAAAACTTCAATTCATCAATGACCTGATCCGCCGGGTCTGATCATCGTTTGACCGTTTGACGCAAGCAAACTGCCCAAACTTTCAGCTTTTCGGTTGCACATTGGTTCGTGACGCACAAAGCTGTCGCGGCTGGTGAGCATTCCGTGTGACACCTAAGACCCACCGGGAAAGAGAAACATGACCATACTCGCCAGTATTCACCATCTGACCCACTACAAATACGACCGCCCCGTGACGCTTGGCCCGCAGGTGATCCGCCTGCGACCGGCTCCCCACAGCCGCACGCGGGTGGTGTCACACGCGCTGAAGGTGACGCCCGCGAACCATTTCGTGAACTATCAGCAAGACCCTTACGGCAACTGGCTGGCGCGTTATGTGTTTCCCGATCCGGTCACGGAATTCCGCATCGAGGTTGACCTGACCGCCGATATGGCCGTCTACAACCCGTTCGATTTCTTTGTCGAGGCCAGCGCCGAAGAATGGCCATTTGAATACCCCGCCGACATCGCAGACGATCTGACGATCTACCGCAAGACCGATTCCGCAGGTCCGCTGTTGCAGGGTTTTCTCGCCACCGTTCCGCGCGATCCTTTGCGCACGATTGATTTCATCGTCCGGCTGAATGCGCAGGTCGCGCAGCACGTCGGCTATGTGATCCGCATGGAACCCGGCGTGCAGACGCCCGAGGAAACCTTGAGCATCGGCAAAGGCTCGTGTCGCGACACAAGCTGGCTTCTGGTCCACGCGCTGCGTCATCTGGGCTTTGCGGCGCGGTTTGTGTCGGGTTATCTGATCCAGCTCAAGCCCGATCTGGTTGCGGTCGACGGGCCTGCGGGCACCACCAGGGATTTCACCGATCTGCATGCCTGGTGCGAGGTTTAACTGCCCGGCGCGGGCTGGATCGGGCTTGATCCGACCAGCGGGTTGCTGACCGGCGAAAGTCACATCCCATTGGCCGCCACGCCGCATTATTCGAACGCCGCCCCGATTTCGGGCATGGCAACCTATGCCGAAGTCACCTTCGATTTCGACATGAGCGTGACCCGCACTGCCGAACATCCCCGCATCACCAAGCCGTTTTCGGATGCGGCATGGGCCGACCTGAATGCGCTGGGCCACAAGGTTGACGCGGCCCTGTCCGAAGGCGACGTGCGCCTGACGATGGGCGGCGAGCCGACGTTCGTGTCCATCGACGATTTCGAAGCGGACGAATGGAACACCGGTGCTGTCGGCCCCACCAAACGGGAATTTGCCGACAAGCTGATCCGCCGGCTGCAGGCCAAATTCGCTCCGGGTGGCTTTCTGCATTACGGGCAGGGCAAGTGGTATCCGGGCGAGACGTTGCCGCGCTGGACCTTCAGCCTCTATTGGCGGCGCGATGGCAAACCGATCTGGCACAACCCCGATCTGATCGCCCCTGAAAAGACAGATGCCGTGGCAACGGTCGGTCAGGCCGAGGCGTTGCTGAAAGGTATCGCGGAAACGCTGGGTGTGCCTGCCGAAAACATCCTGCCCGCCTTTGAAGACCCCGCCGAATGGATCGTGAAAGAAGGCAACCTGCCCGAAAACGTCACTCCCGAAAATTCGGCCCTGAAAGACCCCGAAGAACGCAATCGCATCGCCCGCGTCTTTGGCCGGGGGCTGACCGAACCTTCGGGCATGGTGCTTCCGGTGCAGCGCTGGCAGACCAGGGCAGCACAAACCTGGCTTTCGGAAAAATGGACCATGCGGCGCGGGCACCTGTATCTGGTGCCGGGCGATAGCCCGGTGGGCTACCGCCTGCCGCTGGGGTCGTTGCCGCATATCCCGGAAAAGGATTACCCCAACTACTCTCCCGCCGATCCGTTCGACGACCGTGGCGCCTTGCCCGATCTGGAACCCGCCGAAGCCGATCAGAAGCGCGCGCATTTCACCGCCTCCGAACCCGTGCAGGACCGGGTGGAACAGGTGATCAGCGATCTGGCGGGCAAGGTGCGCACTGCGATTTCGGTGGAACCTCGTGACGGGCGGCTGTGCATCTTCATGCCACCGGTGGAAAAGGCCGAAGATTATCTGGAACTGGTCGCCGCTGCCGAAACCGCCGCACGCAGCCTTGGCCTGCCGGTGCATATCGAAGGCTACGGACCACCCAGCGATGCGCGTCTGAACGTGATCCGTGTCGCCCCCGATCCCGGCGTGATCGAGGTGAACATCCACCCCGCACACAATTGGTCCGAGGTCGTGGCGACGACCGAAACCGTGTATGAAGAAGCCCGCCAGCTTCGCCTTGGGGCCGACAAGTTCATGATCGACGGCAAGCATACCGGAACCGGCGGCGGCAATCATGTCGTCGTGGGCGGTGTGACGCCCAAAGACAGCCCCTTCCTGCGCCGACCCGACCTTCTGGCAAGCCTGATCCGGCACTGGCAGCGACACCCGAGCCTGTCTTACATGTTCTCGGGCCTGTTCATCGGCCCCACGTCCCAGGCTCCGCGCATCGACGAGGCGCGGATGGACGCGCTGTACGAGCTGGAAATTGCGCTAGCGCAGATACCGCACCCCGACAAGGGTGCGCCGACCCCGTGGCTGACCGACCGTCTGTTGCGCAACCTGCTGGTTGATGTCACCGGCAACACCCACCGGGCCGAGATTTGCATCGACAAGCTTTATTCCCCCGATGGCCCCACCGGGCGTCTGGGTCTGGTCGAATTCCGCGGGTTCGAGATGCCGCCCGACCCGCGCATGAGCCTTGCGCAACAGCTTCTGATCCGCGCCATCATCGCGCGGATGTGGAAAAACCCGGCCCAAGGCAAGCTGACGCGCTGGGGCACAACACTGGCCGACCGCTTCATGCTGCCGCACTTCGTGTGGGAAGATTTTCTGGACGTGCTGGCCGACCTGCGCCAGAACGGCTTTGATCTGGACCCCGAGTGGTTCAAGGCGCAGGCCGAATTCCGCTTTCCGTTCTGCGGCGAGATCACGGTCGAAGGCGTCACGCTGGAATTGCGTCAGGCGTTGGAGCCGTGGCATGTAATGGGCGAAACCGGAGCCATCGGCGGCACGGTGCGCTATACCGACAGTTCCGTCGAACGACTGCAGGCCAAACTGACCGCCGCTGATCCGGCACGCTATACCGTCACCTGCAACCAGCGCCAGATGCCAATGCAGGGCACGGGAACGGCGGGCGTGTCGGTCGCTGCCGTGCGCTACAAGGCATGGCAGCCGCCGCTGGCGCTTCACCCGAACTTGCCGGTTCACGCGCCGCTTACCTTTGACATCTACGATACCTGGACGGGTCGCGCGCTGGGCGGCTGCACCTATCACGTCAAGCATCCGGGCGGCCGCAGCTATGATACCTTCCCCGTCAACAGCAATGAGGCCGAGGCGCGGCGTCTGTCGCGGTTCGAACCACACGGTCACACGCCGGGCGCCTACGAGCCCCAATCCGAAACCCCGCATCCAGAGTTCCCGATGACCCTCGATCTGCGCCGCGCACCCGGCATCTGATGGCGGAACCAGAGCCCGTCCCTGCGCAGGACCGCCCGCTTTTGTCGGGCTATCACCCCCTGCCGGGAGTACCGGACGAGCTTGTGGATGAACACGGCGTCATGCGGCCGGCGTGGGCGGGTTTGATCCGGCACCTGTCGGAGCTTTCCGCAGAAGACGTGGCAGCAGACATCGCGCGGGGCGATCAGCATCTGGCAGATACAGGCGTCTTTTTCCGCAACTATGCCGACAAGGCCGGGGCCACGCGCGATTGGCCGTTCAGCGCCATTCCCGTAATTTTGCCCGAGGCGGAATGGGATGACATTGCCGCAGGCCTGATTCAGCGCGCCGATTTGCTGGAGCGGGTCGTCGCCGATATCTACGGCGAGAACCGATTGGTGGCCGAGGGACATCTGCCCGCCCGTCTGATCGCACAAAGCCCCGAATGGCTGCGCCCGATGGTTGGGGTCACACCCCGGTCGGGGCATTTCCTGCATTTCGTGGCGTTTGAAATCGGGCGCGGCCCCGATGGTCGCTGGTGGGTGCTGGCGGACCGCACCGATGCACCCTCGGGTGCCGGGTTCGCGTTGGAAAACCGGGTTGCGGCGCGGCGGGTGTTTCCCGATCTTTACCGCGATACCCATGTGCACCGTCTTGCCGGTTTCTTTCGCACCTTTCGCGACGCAATGGAGGCGATGCGCGGTGAGGCGACGTCGCGCATCGGAATCCTGACGCCGGGTGCCCTGACCGACACCTATTACGAACAGGCCTATATCGCGCGCTATCTGGGCATGGCCTTGCTGGAGGGCGAGGATCTGGTGGTGGAAGGTGGCGCGTTACGCATCCGCACTGTCGAAGGGCTGGCCCCGGTGGATGTGCTGTGGCGGCGGATGGACAGCGTCTGGGCCGATCCGCTGGAACTGCGCGAGGACAGTCAGTTGGGCACGCCCGGCCTGATGTCGGCGGTGCGGCAGGGGCAGGTTACGCTGGTCAATGCGCTGGGCGTCGGGATTCTGGAAACGCAGGCGCTGATGGCGTTCCTGCCCAGCATTTCGCAGGTTCTGACGGGGGCCGACCTGACCTTGCCCAATGTCGCGACCTGGTGGTGCGGGCAAAAGGCAGAACTGAACCATGTGCGCGCCCATGCCGGCCGCATGATGATCGGTCCGGCGCTGGCCACCCGGATGCCGTTCGAGACCGGCGCGCAGAATGCC
>JBGSRQ010000205.1:0-1919 GCA_041737515.1 Rhodobacterales bacterium
TCGAGAACGGATTTGTCGGCATGGTCGACCGCGAGCATTTCGACGAATTCCTGCGGGTGCGGGCCGCCGGTGCCGGAGCTGACCGGCTGACCGGAACCTATTTGCGCATCGAGCGGGATGTGGACGGCACGCATGTTGTCTGGCGCGACAAGGCCGGGGTGGAACAGCGCTCGGCCACCCGGCTGGTGATCGGCGCTGACGGCGCGCGCTCTGGCGTTGCGCGAACCGAAGTGCCCGGCGGCGACAAGATCCCCTATGTCATTGCCTATCATGAAATTGTGAAGGCCCCGAAGGCGTCCAACACCTATGACCCCAAACGCTGCGACGTGATCTATGATGGCCGCATCAGCCCCGATTTCTACGGCTGGGTGTTCCCGCATGGCGAATCTGCCAGCATCGGGATGGGCACCGGAATTGATGGGATCGACCTCAAGAAAGCCACTGCCGATCTGCGCGCCTCGGCCGGTCTGACCGGGTGCGAGACGATCCGCCGTGAGGGCGCACCGATTCCGCTGCGCCCGATGGACCGGTGGGACAATGGCCGCGATGTGGTGCTGGCGGGTGATGCAGCGGGGGTGGTCGCTCCATCATCGGGCGAGGGGATTTTCTATGCGATGGTGGGCGGGCGCGTGGCGGCCACCGCGGCGCTGGCCTGCCTGGCCTCGGGGCAGGCAAAAGATCTGCGGTTGGCGCGCAAGCTGTTCATGAAAGATCACAAGATGGTCTTCAAGGTCTTGCGGTCGATGCAGGACGCCTACTACAAATCCGACGAACGTCGCGAACGCTTTGTCAGCCTGTGTCACGATGTTGATGTGCAAAAGCTGACGTTCGAGGCGTATATGAACAAGAAGCTGGTGGCGGCGCGACCGCTGGCGCATATCAAGATCGGTCTCAAGAACATGGCCCACCTTTTGCGCCTCGTCTCGCCCGTCTGGACATGAGCCTGATCCCCGCCTTTGTGGACGGGACACTGGTGCCCGTCGACAAGCTGGAGGTGCATCGCCGCGGCCTGCGCCATCCGGCGATTTCGGTGTTTGTCATGGCCGGGGCCCGCGTGCTGATCCAGCAGCGCGCCCGTGCGAAATACCACACGCCGGGGCTTTGGGCCAACACCTGCTGCACGCACCCGCATTGGGGCGAGGCGATGGAACCCTGTGCCCTGCGCCGGATTGGCGAGGAGTTGGGGATTTCGGGGCTGCCGCTGAGTCGTGTCGGTCAGGTCGAATACCGCGCTGATGTGGGCGGCGGTCTGATCGAGCATGAGCTGGTCGAGGTCTATCTGGGCCACGCGACCGAAAGCCTGCGCGTCGTGCCCGATCCCGCCGAGGTGATGGCCACACGCTGGATTGATCTGGAGGCCCTGGCGTTGGAGACACAGGCCACGCCCGAACGCTTTACGCCCTGGTTGCGGATTTATCTGGCGGAACACCGCGAGATGATCTTCGGCACCGCGTTGCGCGCAGGGTAGAGGGGGGCGTTGCCCCCCGCGCGTGCCGCGCCCCCCCAGGATATTTTTGAACAGAAAAAGCCCTAGTGGGCGAGGGTGCGCGCCAAAAATGCGCTGATCTCGGCAGCGACGAGGGCAGGCTGGACCTCGTGAAGAAGGTGGCCGAAGCCATTGATTTCCCGGTATTCGGCGTTTGGCAGTTTTAGTGCGGCGTCGGCAGAGACCCGGGCAGGCACGGCGCGGTCATTGTCGGCGGCGATCAGCAGGACCGGAACACGAAGGCCCGGCAGGCGCGCCAGCATCGCATCAAGTTGCCACTGCGCCATCATCGACAATGTGCCCTCGACATGGGCGGGACGCGCGACGAGCGTGCGGTAAAGGCCGATCATTTCAGCATCCGGTTCTGAGCCGGTGGAGGAAAGAAGTTGGCGCACCCGTGCCTCGGTTCCCGACAGGCGCGCGAAGATCTGCG
>JBGSRQ010000225.1:0-4094 GCA_041737515.1 Rhodobacterales bacterium
CCCCGGCCCGGCGCGTGGCGAGCAGCGTCACGGCCAGCGGTTCGGCCATTGCCGCCTCGCCGGCCGAAAGCCCGCTTGCATCGGCGCATTGTGCAACATTCACCACGATTTCCTGCCGGAACGCGCCCTGAATGTGCGGAAACGGCATCGCCGAGCCGTAAAATCGCATGTTCCGGCACTGGTTCGCCAGCCCTTCCAGACAATACCGGCAGGCACCACACGGTCTTGACGGTGACACGGCGACCAGTTGCCCGACCGCCAGCCCGGTGACCTCCGGCCCAAGGTCGGCCACATGCCCCGACACCTCATGCCCCAGAATCATCGGCTCGCGCAGACGCACCGTGCCGAAACCGCCGTGATTGTAATAGTGCAGGTCAGACCCGCAGATGCCACCGACGGCCAGCACAATGCGCACCTCGCCCAACCCCGGCGCATCAACCGAACACTCCTCGATCCGCAGATCCTTCGCTGCATGGATGACGATGGCTTTCATCAGATGACCGCCGTTGGCAATGGCTGGCCCGCAAAGAAGGCCGCCAGATTGTTGCGCATCAACTGGCCCATATCCTTGCGGGTTTCCACCGTGCCCGACCCGTGGTGCGGCTGGATCAGCACATTTTCCAACGCGAGGAACCGCGGGTTGAAGGCAGGCTCTCCTTCGAACACATCCAGACCTGCGCCGCCCAAAGCGCCCGACTCCAACGCCTCCAGCAGCGCCGTCTCATCAATATTCGCGGCGCGGCTGATATTGATGACCATGCCTTGCGCACCCAAGGCCGCAATCACGTCACGCCCGACGATGTGGCGCGTCTCGGGCGTGGCCGCCAAAGCCACAAAGAGGTAATCCGAGTGCTGCGCCAAAGCTACCGGATCAGCAATATAGGTCCAGTCGACTGGCACATCCTTGGGCGCGCGGCTGGAATAGGCGATGTCCATGCCAAACCCCGTCAGCCTGCGCGCAATCGCCGTGCCGATACGGCCCAGCCCCAGAATTCCCGCCTTGGCCCCGCTGACCCGGTGCGTCAGCGGAAAGCCCCCCTTCGCCCAAGACCCGTCGCGCGCGAATGCCTCGGCCGCCCGCATGCGCCGCCCCTGCGCCAGCATCATGCCTACGGCGAGGTCGGCCACATCATCGGTCAGAACGTCTGGCGTATTCGTGACGCGAATGCCGCGTGCCCTGCAGGTCGCCATATCGACCGCATCATAACCCACGCCATACACCGCCACGATCTTCACATTCGGGCAGGCATCCAGCACCGTGGTTGATGCCCCCAGATCGCCGCGCGTCACGATGCCCGTTAGCCCCGCGCCAACCTTGGCCAGAAACGCCGCCGGGTCTGCCGCCTCGAACAACCGATGCACGGAATAGGCCGCGTCGAGCGGCGCCTGATCCCATTCGGGATAGCTGCCCATCTGCAGGATTTCCGGCTTTGCCATTGTGAGCCCCTTGTCTGATAAAGGCGCAGCACGCCGGGTTGACTTCAATTGTTAACGATAACATAACCAAGGCAAGCCACCCTTGTCGAGCCGTAAACGAAGGACGCGCCATGCAGCTATTCAACCTGAAGGGTCAGCGCGCCTTGATCACCGGATCGTCGCAGGGCATCGGTCTGGCGCTTGCAAAGGGCTTGCGCGACGCGGGGGCCGAGATCGTTCTGAATGGGCGGGACGCGGGTAAACTCGCGGCGGCGGCGGATCTTCTGGGCGGTGCCGATACGCTGACTTTCGATGCGACAAACCATGCGGCCGTGCGCGCGGCGGTCGACGGATACGAGGCAAAAGCCCCGATCACCATTCTGGTCAACAACGCCGGAATGCAACACCGCACCCCATTGGAAGATTTTCCTGCCGACGCATTCGAGCGGTTGTTGCAGACCAACATCGCGTCGGTTTTTCACGTCGGGCAGGCCGTTGCGCGCCATATGATCGCGCGCAAATCGGGCAAGATCATCAACATCGCCTCGGTGCAGACAGCCCTCGCCCGCCCCGGCATCGCGCCCTATACGGCGACCAAGGGCGCGGTGGGAAACCTGACCAAAGGCATGGCGACCGACTGGGCTAAATACGGGCTGAACTGCAATGCCATTGCCCCGGGATACTTCGACACGCCGTTGAATGCGGCGCTGGTCGCTGACCCCGAGTTTACGGCCTGGTTGCAAAAGCGCACCCCAGCCGGGCGTTGGGGGAAGGTGGAGGAACTGGTCGGCGCCTGCATTTTCCTCGCTTCGCCCGCCGCAAGTTTCGTGAACGGCCATATCCTGTATGTCGACGGCGGCATCACGGCATCATTGTGAACCGCTATGTCGTGATGGGCGTATCGGGTTGCGGGAAAACCTCGGTCGGGCAGGCGGTGGCCAAAGGGCTGGGCGCGCGCTTTGTCGACGGCGACGATCTGCATCCGGCGGAAAACATCGCCAAGATGGCAAGGGCAGAGCCGCTGACGGACGGTGACCGCGCGCCGTGGCTGGACAAGGTCGGCGCGGCCCTGGCGGCTTCTGGTCCGACCGTGATCGGCTGTTCCGCCCTCAAACGCATCTACCGCGACCGGATCGCCAAAGCGGCGGGTGGCCCGGTCACGTTCCTGCATCTGGCCGGATCACGCGCGGTGATCAGCAAGCGTCTGGCCGCCCGCAAGGGGCATTTCATGCCGCCGTCGCTGCTTGACAGCCAGTTTGCGGCGCTGGAACCTCCCGGGCCTGATGAAGACGCCGTTACGGTCGATATCGACCAGCCGTTTGGCGATGTCGTCGCCAGCCTTCTGGCGCAGATCGTGATGCGCTGATGGCCACGCCGCCCACCATGAAAGACGTGGCGCTGGCCGCCAATGTGTCTGTGATGACGGTCAGCCGTGCGTTCAAGGCAGGGTCCACCGTTGCGGCCGCCAAGCGCGCTCTGATCCGGCAGGTGGCGGATGATCTGGGGTATGTCTTTGACTCCACAGCGTCAAACCTGCGGTTGCAGCGCACGGGTTTTGTCGCAGTGATCATCCCTTCGCTGAACAATGCGAACTTTGCCGATACTGTTGGCGCGCTGTCAGCCGGGCTGGCGGCGGATGATCTGCATGTGCTGCTGGCCTATTCCAACTATGATATCGCCGTGGAGGAATCGCTGATTGCTCAGCTTTTGCGCCGCCGCCCCGAGGCAATCGTTCTGACCGGCGGCCAGCATACTCCCGGCGCGCGCCGTCTTTTGGAACGGGCGCAGATTCCGGTGATCGAAACGTGGGACCTGCCCGCCCATCCCATCGGCCATGTCGTTGGCTTTTCCAACGAGGCGACGATGGAGGCGATGGTGGATCATCTGACCTCGCTTGGCCTGTCGCGGCTGGGGTTCATCGGTGGTGACGCCGCGTTCGACACGCGCGGCAGTGATCGTCGGCGCGGCTTTCTGGCAGCACTTGCCGCGCGGGGGCTGCCCGCGCACCGCCTGATCTCAGGTGGTCAGCCCCCCGTCAAGATGGCACACGGTGCGGTGGCGATGGCAGATCTGTTGCAGCAGTTCCCCGATACCGAGGCGGTGGTCTGCGTGTCGGACCTCGCGGCCTTCGGTGCGCTGTCGGAATGTCAAAGACGCGGGGTGCGGGTGCCGCAAGATATCCGGATCGCGGGGTTCGGGGCATTTGACATCGCGCAGGTCTGCGTGCCGACCCTGACGACCATCGACCCCGCCTGCGCCGAGATCGGGCGGCGCACGGCGGCGCTGATCGTGTCGATCCTGCGCGGTGATGCGCCGCCCGCTGTGCCTGTGACCGAAGCGATCATCCCGCATCTGCGGATCGGCGGATCAACCGTTCAGCCCCCCAGATAGTCGCGCAACGCGGGTGGCGGGTTGGCGAATAGCGTCTGCGTGGCGACGGGGGCTTGCGCCACGCCGTCTGCCACCAGCACCACCTGATCAGCAAAATCCCTGGCATCCTGCGGATCATGCGTAACCATCAGCACTGTCGCCCTTGTCTCAGCCGCAACCTCGGCCACCAGCGCCAGCATGTCGGATTTCAGTGCAGGGCCAAGCGCCGCAAAAGGCTCGTCCAGCAACAGCATCGGCCTTGCGCGCAACATCGCGCGGGCCAAAGCCGCGCGCCCCGACTGCCCGCC
>JBGSRQ010000252.1:0-4477 GCA_041737515.1 Rhodobacterales bacterium
GGGGCTGATATGCGCGCCGAACGCGCCGGCCAGAACCACGCGGTCCACGCGGTCCACGCCCATTTCATCCATCAGCAGCCGCGCACCTGCGTAAAGCGCTGATTTCGCAAGCTGAATGGCGCGGATATCGCCTTGAGTGACCATGATCAGCGGGCCGCCCTCGGCCTGTCCGTCATGCAGCAGATAGCCATGCGTGCGACCCGTCGGCATCGAGCGCGCGCTGCCCACCTGTTCGGCCGACCCGATCAGACCGGACGCATCGACCAGCCCCGCCATGCGCATCTCGGCCACCGCCTCGATGATGCCTGATCCGCAGATGCCGCTGATGCCGGTGGTCGCGGTTGCGGCGGCAAAGGCCGGATCATCCGACCACAGGTCAGATCCGATCACCTTGAAGCGCGGCTCTTTCGTTACTGCGTCAATCTCGACCCGCTCAATGGCGCCGGGGGCGGCACGCTGACCCGAACTGATCTGCGCGCCCTCAAACGCCGGGCCGGTGGGTGACGAACAGGCCAGCACCTTCGTTTCGTTCCCCAGCAGGATCTCGGCATTGGTGCCAACATCAACAATCAGGACCATGTCCTTGGATTTGTCGGGTTCTTCGGCCAATGCCACGGCCGCGCAATCGGCTCCGACATGGCCCGCAATGCAGGGCAGGATATAGACCCGCGCGGCGCGGTTCACCGCCGCCAGATCAAGTTCGCGCGCATCAAGGCTCAGGCTGCCCGAGGTGGCAAGCGCGAAGGGCGCCTGACCCAGTTCAACCGGATCAATGCCCAGCAAGAGATGGTGCATCACCGGATTGCACACGAACACCAGTTCGTAAATCGACTGCGGATCGACGCCCGCTTCGGTCGCGATGCTTTGGGTCAGACCGTTGATCGCGGTCCGCACGGCGGCGGTCATTTCAACATCGCCGCCGGGGTTCATCATGGCATAGCTGACCCGGCTCATCAGGTCTTCGCCAAAGCGGATTTGCGGGTTCATCACACCGGCAGATGCCAGAACCGCTCCGGTGCGCAGATCGCACAGATGGGCCGCGATGGTGGTAGACCCAAGGTCGATGGCAAGCCCGAAGATCGGGCTTTCGTGAAACCCCGGCCAGATATCCAGAATACGATAGCGATGATCGTGGTTGCCCTTGTGCAGCGCCACCGTCACCTTCCAGTCACCCTTGCGCAGCACCGGTTGCAGGCGACGCAGGATGGCAAGATCGGTCACGATCTCATCCACCTGCCACTGGTCGCGCAATGCCAGCGCCACCCGTTCGAAATCGCCTGAAGGTTCGTGCATGTCGGGTTCCTGCACTTCGATGTACAAAAGCCGGGTTGCCGGATCCATCACGATGTCGCGCTGCGTGGCCGACTTGCGGATGACCTGCTTGTGAACCTGACTTTCGGCGGGCACGTCGATCACGACATCGCCCTGCACCTTGGCCTGACAGCCCAGACGCCGCCCTTCGGTCAGCCCGCGGATGGATTTGTAGCGTTCCTCGACCGCATTCCATTCGCTTAGCGCGTCGGCGGAGACGGTCAGCCCATGCTTGGCAAATTCACCATAGCCCGGCGTGATCTGGCATTTGGAGCAGATGCCGCGCCCGCCGCAGACGGAATCAAGATCAACCCCCAACTGCCGTGCTGCCGTCAGAACCGGGGTGCCGATGGCGAACCGCCCGCGCTTGCCCGAGGGGGTAAAGATCACCAAGGCGTCGCCCACTGAATCAGCGGTCGTCTTGGCTTGGGGGGCGGTGGTCTGAACGGTCATCCTGGCCTCTGTGCTGCATTGCCCCTTTGTAGGGTGCGGATGCGCGGCTGCAATGCCTGTCAGCGGCAAATGAGTGTCCGCTTTCGCCGTAAGGGGCCGTGGTATGCAGTTTCAGAACAGGAGGTGATCAAAGATGATGCGATCCCCCGACGACAGGACCATTACCGTATCGCCGGATGCGTGGTGCGTGTCGATGCTGGCGGGCAGGTGTCTGACGTCAAGCGCGCGGCCATCCACAACCAGCCTGTCAACGCCCATGCGGAAATCGGTGATGACGGACGTTGTGTGCGCGCCACCCTTGGCGTGGGTGAAAACAAACGAGTCCGCCCCGGTGCCTCCGGTCAGGCGGTGGCCGCTTCGCGCGACATCGGCGATCAGAACATCGGCACCGCCATCGCCCGAAATCTGGCTTTTGCCGGCTCCGGTGTAAAGGCGATCACCGCCCAGACCACCTTTCAGCACATTGTGTCCCGACGTGCCATAAATGAAATCGTTGCCGCTGCCTCCGTAGGCCGTGTCGTTGCCGGACCCCAGATTGATGCGGTCGTTGCCGTTCGCGCCGAACACACGGTCATTCTGCCCGCCGGAAGAGATGCGGTCGCTGCCCGAGCCGCCATTGATCAGATCACGGCCCCTGCCGCCCAGCAAAAGGTCGCGCCCGCCGCCGCCGTTCAATGCGTCATTGCCAACCCCGCCGTTCAGCGTATCGCCCAGCGAGCTGCCGGTAACAGTGTCATTTCCTGCCGCCGCCAGAACCGACCGCGCCGACCCGGCAAAGACGTTACCGCCAAAATCCTGATAGCCGACGGAGATCGCGTCATGCGTCGAGGTGCCGTCAATCTTGGTCGAGGTTCCGCGAAACTCCACCGAATAAGAGGTGAAGCCCGCTCGCGAATCCAACAGTATCGTTTGCGTGCCATCCTTGTGGCGGATCACAACGTCGTTGACGGCCCCGCCATTGACCGCCGCATAGCTGATGTGGCTGCGGACTTCGGCCCAGCTGGAGTAGCCATGCCCAAGAAAAACCCGGTCGCCAAGGCTGGTGCGCAGATCAACGATCACGTCGGTGCCGGAACTGGCATCGAACCTGTCCCTGCCGCTGCCGCCTTCCAGCGTATCGGCACCGGCCCCGCCGCGTATCAAGTCACTTCCGGTGCCGCCATACAGCAGATCGTTCCCGCCAAGCCCTGCAAGGACATCGCTGCCATACTGCCCGAAAATGAAATCCTCATTCCCGGCACCGGTCATCCGGTCTTGCCCGGTGCCCCCGTAGAGAAAGTTGTTCGCCTGCGCGTGACCGATGATGCGGTCGTTTCCGCCGTAACCAAAGGCCGTGCCCACGCCCTTTATATTGTCAAAGGTGATATCGGCGCCGTTTGCGCTTTCAAACGCCTCGTTGCGAACGCGCCCCTCGATCAGTTTGGCGGTGATCGTTTCGGCGCCGGCATGAGCTGCCGGTCTGTCATCCAGCGAAAATGCGTTCAATCCGAACGCATAGCTGTGCTGATGCAGAAAGCGCAGCTTTTGCCCGGGATCAATGGTGACAAAGCTGGATTGCCCGGCCTCGGCCCCCGAAAACCAGCCGATGCCGATGCCGTGATCGGCAAACCATTCCTGTGCGCGGGCAAAAAGGGCGACCACGGTTGGATTGGTTGAAAAATCGTTGATCTGATCGCCCGCAAGGTTGGTTTCGGTGATCAGCAAGTCATCGCCCGCAAGATGGCCGTAAACCGCCTCAAGGCGGGCATGCAGTTGTGCCACCGTGGTGAGTGCGGTGCTGTTGTGCCAGCCCGGATAGACATGTGCCGACCAGATCAGCGCATCGCCGACATGCGCGCGAATGTAATTGATCGCGGTCTGGTTTCCGACGGTATTCTGTTCAAGTTCGGCAAAGCGGGACGAAAAGCCCCAGCCGGGAATCAGAATTCTGGCGTCGTCGCGGGCCTGAATCATATCGGCCACTTCGACCATCTGGCGTGCGAACAGATTGACGAATTTCTGCTCGGCCGGCCCTTTGCCGCCCTGCGGGGTCAGAGTGACGGCGGTTTCATAGGCCGCGGGTTCATTGGCGAGTTCATAGCCGTAGACGGCATTCTTCACCGTCTTGTGACCGTCAAGCCAATCAAGCATCTCAGTCCAGGTCGCCGACATGCGGTCGCCTGCAGACCCCGACAGGGCGCTGTAGATATGGTCGGGTGTCAGACCGTCGTTTCGCCCCATCTGCTGCAACGCGACATCGGTGTAGACAAAGATGACCTTGAAACCCTTGGCGGCAGCGGCATCCAGAAACGCCTCGTACTGCGGATGCAGATTGCCGTTGTCATCAAACGAGGCGGCGTTGAACAAAAGCCGCAGCGTGTTGACGCCGGGCAGCGCGGTTTTCAACCCTGCCGCAAAGCCCGCCGGATCATCATCCATGCCCATCGGCAGAGTTTGCTGGTTGCCCTGCCAATGGTAATGCAGGCTGTCCCGCGCAACATTGGCACTGAACGAACCATCAGACTGATCCGCCGCCGCCTGTGTTTCGGCGTAAAACAGAATGTTGATTGCGTTGATGGAACCCGTGTTGCTCATCCGGCCCTGACTTGTCGTTCGATGCTGCGTTCACCTGCATCGGAGTGACGGTCCGGTATGGCCGCAATGGGGGATGGATATGGCAATTCCGGGGCGCATACCTAAAATCCGGAAACAATGAAGCCCGCGCGCGGCGGGC